>NZ_JBQCGC010000035.1:0-24975 GCF_051956055.1 Amnibacterium sp. | reverse complement strand
GTCCGGCCCCACCCCCCCCCCGGTGGGGGCGGCTGCCGGTCGCGGGCCCCGGGTGGGGGGGCGCCCCCCCGGGGCGGCCCCCCCCTCCTCGTCGTGCGCGCGCTCAGAGGTGCGCGTCGAACTCGATGTGCGCCTTGATCGTCGACTCGGGGTGGTGCGCCGCCTCCAGGGCGGACAACGCCTGATCCGCCGGGAACCGCTGCGTCACGAGCGGGGTGAGGTCGAGCCCGCTGCCGGCGAGGAACCGGAGCGTCTCCGGCCACACCCCGGGCGAACCGATCGAACCCGTGATGCGCAGCTCCTTCGACTGGATGAGCCCGAGCTTCGCGGGAGCCGAGCCCCCGACGTCGATCCCGATGTAGGCGATCCGACCGCGGAACGCGGCCAGCTCGAGCGCCTGCGCCATCACGGCGGGACGGCCGCTCGCCTCCACGACGAGGTCGGCGCCGCGCCCGGCGCTCACCGAGGCGAGCAGCGCGTCGATCCCGTCGGGATGCACCGCATGCGCGGCTCCGAGCGCGAGCGCCGCAGCGCGGCGGTCCTCGGACGGCTCCACCACCACGGTGGTCGCCCCCATCGCCGCGGTCGCCGCAGCCACCGCCAGACCGACCGGGCCGGCGCCGAGCACCACCACCGTGTCGCTCGCGTCGACGCCTCCGGCGTGCGTCACGGCGTAGTACGCGACGCTGAAGGGCTCGACGAGTGCGCCCATCGTGAACGACAGCCCGTCCGGCAGGTGATGCAGCCACGACTCCTTCGCGACGAAGAAATCGGCTGCGGCCCCGCTGATGGAGAACCCGAAGTGGTCGGTGCCGATGACGCACTCGCCGACCACCCGGTCGCCGGGCGCGAAGCCGGTGACACGGTCGCCGACGGCGACGACCTCGCCCGACCACTCGTGGCCAGGGATGATCGGGTAGGCGAACGGGATGATGTAGCGCCCCTCGAGCAGCTCGATGTCCGAGTGGCACACCCCCACCGAGCGCGCCGCGACGAGCACCTCGTCCGCGGCGATCTCCGGGACCGCCAGGTCCTCGACGACCGGGGTGTCCTGCGCGGCGTAGACCAGTGCACGCATGTTCTGCTCCTCTCGGGCTAGCGGGTCTCGATGAGGACCTTGACCTGATCGCCGGTCGGCGACAGCAGCGTCTCGAAGCCCTTCTCGACGATGTCGGCCATGGGCACCCGGCCCGTGACCACCTTCTCGACGGGATAGCGCCCGCGAGCGATCAGGTCGACGATGCGCGGGAAGTCGAAGACCGGGTAGCACCACGTGCCGGTGAGGGTGATGTCGTGCTCGGACAGCACCATCGGGTCGATCGACGCCGGCCGCGTGTGAAGGCCGGTCTGCGACACCCGGCCCGCGGACCGGACCGCGGCGAGCGCCGTCTGCAGCGCCCGCTCGTTGCCCGAGCACTCGACGACCGCGTCCGCACCGATGCCGCCGTTCAGCTCCTTCATGTGGAGGGCGACGTCCGTCTCGGCCGGGTTCAGCACCTCGGCCACGCCGAAGCCGCGGACGAGCTCGGCTCGGACCGGGTTGACCTCGGAGACGACGACCCGGGCCCCGAGCGACGCGGCGTACAGCGTCGCGAGCGCCCCGATCGGGCCCGCTCCCGTGACCAGGACCGTGTCGCCCGGTCGAACGCCCGCCGTGTCCACCCCGTAGGCGGCGACGGCGGCGGGCTCGACGAGCGCACCCTGCAGGTCGCTGACCTCGTCGGGCAGCACCGTCAGCTTCTCCTGCGGCACGACCGCGAGCTCCGCGATCCCGCCCCAGGCGTAGCTGAGCCCGATGCAGGCCATGTTCACACAGAGGTGGTTCAGCCCGCGGACGCAGTAGTAGCAGGTGCCGTCGAAGAGCAGCGGCATCACGGAGACCCGCTGCCCGACGCGCACGCGGTCGACCCCTGGCCCGATCTCGACGACCTCGGCCGAGAACTCGTGACCGAGGATCTGCGGGATCGTCGACCCGTTGAGGCGGTGCGGCTGACTCGGCGTGACGATCGGACCCTGCGCGTACTCGTGCAGGTCGGTGCCGCAGACGCCGCACCAGAACGGCCGGAGCAGCACCTCGCCTCGCCCGGGTGCGCCCGGCGCGGCGACATCCTCGACGCGGACGTCGTGAGCGGCGTGGAAGACAGCGGCCCTCATCGTTCCTCCTCCTGGATCGTGGGATCGAACAACACCTTGCCCTCGAGTCTCCCGGTGGCGAGGCGCTCGAGCTGGTCGGCGAGGTCGCCGAGCGGATGCACGGAGTCGAGGAGCTCGTCCGCGAGACGCGTCGTCGCGAGGATCTCGAGCGCAGGCCCCAGGTCCTCGCCACAGACGTGCGCGAGCGTCGTGCGCACCGTGATCTCGCGCATCACGAGGGCGTGGACGTCCACCTCCTGCTGCTTCGCGGGCAGACCCACCTGCAGCACCGTGCCGCCGTCCCGGACCATGCCGATCGCAGCGTTCAGCTGGCCGGGAGCGCCGCTGGCCTCGATCACGACGTCGGCGCCACCCGGAGCGGCCTCGAGGACTCGGTCGCGGACCGCTTCGCCGACCTCGACGACTCGGTCCGCACCGAGCCGCAGTGCGCGCTCCAGCCGCGCACCGGCGAAGTCCACGACGGTCACGTCGAGGTCCGCGAGGTGCTGCAGCCCCGTCAGCACGAAGGTGCCGATCGCGCCCGCGCCGATGAGCACGACGCGATCGCCGTCGCGGGCGCCGGACCGTCGTGCGGCGTGGAGACCGACCGCGAGGGGCTGGGCGAGGCCCGCCGCATCGAGCGCCAGCCCTTCCGGCAGCGCGACGAGCGTCCTCTCGGGCACCGCGACGAGCTCGGCGAGGCCGCCCGGTGCGTTGAGCCCGTGCGTGTAGTACCGCCGGCACAGGTTGGTGCGCCCCTCCAGGCAGCGGTCGCATCCGCCGCACCAGACGCCGGCCCCGCTCGCGACGAGGGAGCCCGCCGGGAACCGACCGCCCTCGACGGGAGCGACGACCTCCCCCACGAACTCGTGGCCGAACACCATCGGGCCGGTCGCGCCGGTGACGGGGTGCACGCGGTCCACCGGGAAGGTGAGCGGGCCCGCCTTCCACTCGGTCGCGTCCGTCCCGCACATCCCGGACCGCAGGACCTTGAGCAGGACCTCGCCGTCGCGCGGCTCCGGCCGGGGGACCTCCTCGATCCGGACGTCGTGCTCGCCGTGGTAGACCGCGGCCCTCACGCGTCCGCCCCTGCAGGGGCCGCCTCGCCGCGACCCCACGTGGTGTTGAGGTTGGACTGGGAGCTGCGGATGACGGGCAGGGCGCCGTTCACCGTGAAGTACCGCTGACCCGCGACGAGCAGGTCCTCGGCCGGGAACTTCGTGACGACCTCGGCGCCCGTGGCGGTCACGACGACCTCCTCCTCGATGCGCGCCGCACCGATGCCGTCCGCGCTCGGCCAGTAGGTCTCGAGGGCGAAGAACATGCCCTCCTTCAGCTCCTCCGGGTGGTCCAGGGAGACGAGTCGGGAGAAGATCGGCTTCTCCCAGATCGACAGGCCGACGCCGTGCCCGTACTGGAGCGCGAACGCGGCCTCCTCGTCCGGGAACCCGAACTCCTGCGCCTTCGGCCACACCTTGACGATGTCCGCCGTCGTCGCGCCCGGCTTCACGAGCGCGATGGCACGGTCCATGTACTCGCGGGCCCGCTTGTAGGCGTCGTTCTGCGCCGGGCTCGCCGAGCCGACCGCGAACGTGCGGTAGTAGCAGGTCCGGTAGCCGTTGAAGCTGTGCAGGATGTCGAAGAACGCGGGGTCACCCGGCCGGATGATGCGGTCGGAGTAGACGTGCGGGTGCGGCGAGCACCGCTCTCCCGAGATCGCGTTGACGCCCTCGACGTACTCGGACCCGTGGTCGTAGAGCGTCTTCGCGACGAGTCCGACGGTCTCGTTCTCACGGACACCGGGCCGGAGGAACTCGTACAGCTTGTCGTAGGCGGAATCGACCATCGACGCGGCCTGCGTGAGCAGCGTGATCTCGTCCTGCGTCTTGATCGCCCGCGCCTGCATGAAGACCTGCTGGCCGTCGACGACGTCGATCCCCGCGTTCTTCAGCGCCATCAGCACCGGCATCTCGACGACGTCGACGCCGAGCGGCTCGCCGAGCAGGCCGAACTTCTCGAGCTCCCGCTTGATCTTCGCGGCGACCTCCTCCGCCGCCCCGGCCGAGGGGTCGAACGCGCCGCGGAGGGTCGAGATGCCCGCGCGCGAGCCGTGCTCGAGGCGCGGCCGCTTCGCCCCGTGATGCGGCGCGTGCGGATCGGCGTCCATCTCCGCGGTCGTCTCGCCGAGCCACGGGTTGTAGAGCGCGTGGTGCTTGGCAGCGGAACCGAAGTCCCAGACGATCGGATCGGAGTTCCTCGTCAGGAGGGAGAACCGGATCAGCTTGTCCATCGCCCACGTGCCGATGTGGGTCGCGGTCATGTAGCGGATGTTCGAGAAGTCGAACGCCAGCAGGGCTCCGAGGTCCGAGCGCTCGAGCTCCGCCTTCAGCCGGGCGAGACGCTCGTCACGGAGTCGATCGAATCGGACGCGTTCCTCCCAGTCGACGCCGTTGGTTCCCGGGGTGGCTGTGCTCAGCATGAGCGGCTGCCTTTCTGGACGGGGCGCCCGCAAGCGGCGCGCCGATGGATTGCGGGGCTCACTCGGCGGCGGCGGCAGCGCGCCGGCGGCGGCGGAGCCGGCCGGTCGTGTAGACGATCGCGGCCGCCAGGATCAGGGCGCCCTGGAAGTAGTACTGGAAGACCGTCCCGAGGCCGAGGAACACCGTCGCGGACAGCACCTGCTGCAGCAGCAGCGTGCCGAGGAGCGGACCGATGAAGGTGCCGCGGCCGCCGAGCAGGCTCGTGCCACCGAGCACGACCGCGGTGATGCTCGTCAGCGTGAAGGCGGAGCCCTGCGTCGGGTCCCCGATGCCGTACTGGCCCATGAACATGAGTGCGCCCAGGAAGACGAGGAGCGCCGTCGCCACGTAGCCGAGCACGACCGTGCGGTTGACGTTCACGCCCACGGTCCGCGCCGCAGTCTCGTCCGACCCGGTCGCGCGGAGCCGCCATCCCCATCTCGTGCGACGCAGCGCGAGCTCGAGGAGGACGGTGACCACGACGAGCACGATGAAGAACAGCGGGATCGGTCCGAAGCTCATGGTCACGAACCCCTGGAAGTCCTGACTGATGTAGCCGCCCTGCTGCGGCCGCAGCAGCAGCGCCAGGCCCCCGAAGGCGATGTACAGCGCGAGGGTCGCGGCGATGGGCGTGAAGCGTGCCCCGCGGATCAGGCCCCCGTTGACGAGACCGGTCACCAGCGCGACGAGGAGCATCAGCGCGAGCCCGAGGAGCACGGTGCCCACCGGTTTGCCGTCGTTGACGAAGAACGACGACACGACGACCAGGAACCCGGCCAGTGGCCCGACCGAGAGATCGATGCCGCCGGTGAGCAGCGCGATGTTCTGCCCCAGCGCGAGGAAGCCGATCGCCGTGGCGGCGGTCAGGATCGTCACGAGGTTGAACGAGGACAGGAACGCGCCGTTCTGAACCGCGATGAACGCGCCCAGCAGCACGATGAGCACCGCGACCAGCGCGCTCGGGGCGAAGTCGCTCTGCACGAAGCGGCGGAGGCCCGTGGCGTGGTTCCCGCGGAGCGCCTCGGGCGTCTGGATGGCGGAGGTCCGCGACCCGACCGCGGCGCTCACCATGCGCTCCTCCGTGATCTCGTCGCCGACGAGCGTCGCGACGACCTGACCGCGGGACATCACCAGCACCTGGTCGCAGAGCCCCTCGAGCTCCTTCGTGTCCGACGAGGAGACGACGACGGGGATGCCCCGCTGCGACGCGTCGCGGAGGATGCCGTAGATCTCCGCGCGTGCGCCCACGTCGACGCCCTGGGTCGGCTCGTCCGCGATGAGCAGCAGCGGGTCGGACAGCAGCGCGCGGGAGATCACGACCTTCTGCTGGTTGCCGCCGGAGAGCGCCGACACCGGCGCGTCCATCGACGGAGCCTTGACGTGGATCGAGGACAGCGACCGGCCGACGACGTCGGTCTCCTTCGGCCGGCGGAGCAGCGGCCCGGCGGTGAACGACCGCAACGCCGAGATCGCCGCGTTCTCGCGCACGGTGAGGCTCATGGCGAGGCCCTCACCGTGCCGGTCGGCCGGCATGTACGCGGCGTGGTGGAGCAATTGGCGGCCCGACCGGGCCGTGCCGGCGATGCGCACCTCTCCGTCGAACTGCTCGAGTCCTGCGAGCGCGCGCAGCAGGTCGCTCTGGCCGTTGCCGACGACCCCCGCGATGCCGACGATGGCGCCGCGGGGCACGCGGGCGGAGACGTCCACGAAGCCGGGCCCGGTCAGCCCGCGCAGCTCGAGGTCGTGCCCGGCCTCGACGTCGACCGGTCCCAGCTTCGGCGGGAACGCCGACTCGAGCTTGCGACCGACGATCAGCGAGAGCAGCTCGTCGTCGCTGATGTCGGCGACGTCCGAGGTCCCCCTGGTGCGGCCGTCCCGGAGCACGGTGACGCGGTCCGCGAGCTCGCGCACCTCCGCCATCCGGTGCGTGATGTAGATGACGGAGACGCCGTCCGCCACCGCCTCCCGCACCAGCCCGAAGAACCGCTGGACGGCGGCGTCACCGAGCGGCGCGGTCGGCTCGTCGAGGATGAGCACGGCGGGTGAGACCGCGAAGGCCTTCGCGATCTCGAGGAGGTGCCGCTGCGCGACGGTCAGATCCTCGACACGGTCCCGGAGATCCACCTCCAGCCCGACGCGTTCCAGGACGCGCCGGGCGACGGCGGCACGCCCGCCGTCCCCGCGGAGGACGGATGCGGGCAGCGCGACCTCGAGGTTCTCGAGCACGGTGAGGTCGGGCAGCACAGCGGGGTGCTGATGCACGATCGCGATCCCGTGCGCCGCGGCCGTCCGTGGACTGAGCGGGGAGACGGTCTCGCCGCCCACCACGATCTCGCCGGAATCGGGCTGCGTGCCGCCCGTCGCGACGTTCATGAGGGTGGACTTGCCCGCTCCGTTCTCCCCGAGGATCGCGTGGACCTCACCCGCGCGGATGGAGACGGACACGTCGCTGAGCGCGGCCACGCCGGCGTACGTCTTCGTGATCCGCCGCATCTCGAGGGTCGCCGGCGCGACGTCGACGGATGCGGGCGCCGGTGCGAGCGCTTCGTTCATGGTGAGGGCCTTCCGCTGAGACGGGTGCGGACGAGCCGGGTCGGTCCGGTCGCAGGACTGGACCGACCCGGTTCGGTCACTTGCCGAGTTGCGCCTGCTGGTCGCCGGGCATCTCCGCGGAGAGGTAGACGTCACCCGGGAGGTCGGACCGGCACTGCACCGGCTTCGACGGATCGGTCGAGTCCTCGAACACCGGTCCCTTGAAGGAGTCGGCGGTGGGGATCTTGCCGCCGGTCGCCTTCGCCACCGCGTAGTCGACGGCGAGGCGCACGTTGTCGTTCCCCGTGGCGACGGTCTCGAGCTTGAACGGGTGCGCGGCCTGCTGCGACTTCCAGAAGCACGCGAGTGAGTTGCCGTCGGACGTGGCGAGCGCGGGGATCTGGCGGCCGCTCTTCGTGAACAGCGGCAGCGAGCTGACGAGCGTCGGGCCGAAGTCGGAGACGATCACGTCGATCTTCGGGTACTTCGCGATCGCCGCGGACAGCAGGGTCTGGGTGAGCGTCGGGTCCCAGTTCGTGGGCACGAACGGCGTCTGGTCGATGAACGTGTACTGCGAGCCGAGGTTGGCCTTCAGCGCGTTGTACTCCGTGACGCTCTGGCTGTTCCCGGCCGGGCCGCCCATGAACAGGATGTTGCCGCCGTTCGGGACGACCTTCTTGATCCAGGCCGCCCAGTTGTTGCCGTCGTTGGCGAAGTCGTCGCCGATCCACTTGTCGTAGTTGACGCCGGCCTTGCCTCCCGGGTCGACGCGGTAGGGCACCGTCACGACGCCGGCCTTGTAGGCGGCGGTCAGGGCGGGGAGCACGGCCTTGCCGGCGTCCGGGAACACGACCATCGCGTTGACGCCGCGGGAGGCCATGCCCTTGATGTCCGAGATCGCCTTCGAGGTGTTGCCCTGGCCGTCGGCGTAGAGGAACTTCGTGACGCTCGGGCACTTCGCGGCCTCGGCCTTGCCCGACGCGGTCGTGACGAGGCGCCAGCTGTTGCCGCCGAAGCCGTCGAGCAGGGCGAAGGTGATCTTCTTCGTGCCGCACCACGACGGCGCGCCGGACACGTGGGTGACCTTGTCGCTCCCCGAACCACCGGCGTTCGATGCGCCGCTGCAGCCGGAGAGGACGAGCGACATCGCCGCGAGTGCTGCAGCGGCGAGGCCGGACTTGGTGCGAGGTCTCATGGCATGTGTTCCTTCTGTCGGTTCGCGACGCCTCTGTCGCGCTTTCCGCCGCTCGCGCGGCTGGGAAGTCCTGGTGGTGGTCAGGCCGGTACCGGGGCCGTCCGTCGTCTGCGGCCGGTGATCCGGCGCCAGATCGCGGCCCAGTCGACGGTGTAGAGGGAGACGCCCAGCGCCAGCGCAGCGGCCTGGACGATGGTCTGGATCGCCGTCGAGACCCCGAGCGCGAGCACGAACTGCACGAGCTGCTCGAGGAAGACGGCGGCGATCACGGTGGCGAGCGGGTACCCCCTCCCGCCGAGGAGCGACGTGCCGCCGAGCACGACGACCGCGACGGAGATGAGCAGGAAGCTGTCACCGCTGTATGCGCTCGGCTGCGCGGTGATCCCGGCGATCATCACACCGGCGAGGCAGTAGAGCAGCTGCGCCCACACGTAGGCCGAGGTCTGGTGCAATCGCGTCCGCAGCCCGATGGCCCGCGCCGCCCTCGGGTTCGCGCCGATGAACTCGAAGCGGCGCCCCGGCACGGTGCGCCGCACGAGGACGGTGACGAGGATCAGCGCACCGACCGCGAACAGCACCGAGAACGGGATGCCGGCGACGGAGCCGGTCATGATGTCCTGCAGTGCGGACGTCGTGATCCTGGGACGCCCACCGGAGATGCCGAGGTTCACGCCGTAGAGCAGCGCGTTCGTGCCGAGCGTGGCGATGATCGGGTTCAGACCGAGACCCCCGACGAGGAGTCCGTTGACGACTCCGGCGACCACCGCGAACGCGAGGGCGAGGAGGACGGCGGGCAGCAGCAACGAGTCGTTCTGGTCGGGGATGTGCGTCACCGTGACGACGGCCAGCGACATGGCGCCCGCGACGGAGAGGTCGATGCCGCCCTGCTGCACCACGAGCATCTGGCCGAGTCCGGCCACCGCGAGCACTGCGGCGATCGGCAGCATGCCCTCGAGCGAGGTGGGCGAGACGCTCGACTGCGCGAAGACGGCACACACGGCGAACAGCAGCACCGTGGCTGCGAGGATCGTGACGAGCCCCTTCGAGACGGCGAAGCGGGCGCTGGACAGTCGGGGCGTGTCCTGGTCCGTCGGCGTCGACATCTGCATTCTCTCCGCGCTCATCCGTACCGCTGTGTAGCGGATGTGTTGAGTGTCACTGTACAAAGAACGGAGCGCTCTGCACAACCGGCACGGCGAGTCGTGCGCATGTTCACCGCTCCGGTGCCGGCCGGTCCGAGTCATGGAGGCGAGTACCACGGACGAGGCGACCCAGGACTACTTCGAAGGCGGATCCGGCGAGGAGATCACGCTCGCGGAGAACGAGGCGGCGTGGCGTCGCCTCCGCTTCCGGCCACGGGTCCTGACGGATGTGGGGTCCGTCTCGACGACGACGACGCTGCTCGGCGCGGAGCTGGCGACGCCGATCCTCGTCGGTCCGACGGCGCTGCACGGTCTCGCCCATCCGGAGGGCGAGCCGGCCACCGCCCGTGGCACCGCGGCGGCGGGCAGCCTGTTCGTCCTGTCGACCCGCTCCTCCGTTCCGCTCGAGCAGGTTGCCGCGGCGACCCGTGCGCCGTGGTGGTTCCAGCTCTACGTCATGCGGGACCGCGCACTGACCGGTCAGCTCGCCGAACGGGCGGCAGCGGCGGGTGCCAGGGCGCTCGTGCTCACGGGCGACACCCCGCGCGTCGGTGAGAAGCGGCGTTCCACGGCCTCGATCGGCGTCCTGGAGCGGCACAGGCGCGCCATGCAGGCGCAGAGCGGGAGGGCGCTCAGCACGCGTGACGTGGAGCAGGACCCCGCGGTCGACGCGGGGATGATCGGTCGACTGCGCAGCGACACCGGGCTGCCGGTACTCGTGAAGGGCGTGCTCCGGGCCGACGATGCGCAGCGGGTCCTCGACGCGGGCGCGGCCGGCATCATCGTCTCCAACCACGGAGGCCGGCAGCTCGATCGCGCGGTCAGCACCGCGGTCGCCCTTCCGGAGGTGGTGGACGCCGTGCCCTCCTGGGTTCCCGTGCTCGTCGACGGCGGCATCCGGACCGGCCTGGACGTGCTGGCGGCGCTCGCCCTCGGTGCCCGCGGGGTGCTGCTCGGGCGCCCCGCCGTCCGTTCCCTCGCCGACGGCGGTGCCGACGGGGTGCGGACCCTCCTCGACGAGGTGCGGCGCGAGCTGGAGCACGCCATGGCGCTGGCCGGTGCGGCGTCCCTGGAGGGGATCAGCCGCGATCTGCTGGTGGGCTGACCGCATCCCGCTCCGCCGCGTTCAGCGGCACTTGACAGCGCTCGCAGGATCGGCCAGTGTGCAGTCGCCCTCCATGAGCGGAGGCGCAGCGTTCACCAATCGAGCACGACGACGTCTCGGAGCACGCATGATCCCTTCCGCCGACGGCGGTCTCCTGTTCGAGGCCGCAGGGCTCACCGCGATCATGTCGGCGGTGTTCGCGTTGATCTCGCTCGGCGGACTCGCGCTCGCGCAGTCGACGGACGAGCGCACGCCCCGGGGCTGGATCGCCTCGAGCTGGATCAGCTGGAGCGTCTGCGTCTCCAGCCTCGTGGTCGTCGCGGCGATGGCGCCCGCCGGCTGACGGCGCGATCGCCCGGCAGCGGCCGCCCGCAGTGTCCTCGGACCGGCTCAGCCGAGGCGGAGGGACGTCATCCCGCCGTCGACGCGGAGGACCGCCCCGGTGGTCGAGGCGGCGAGCGGGGACGCGAGCGACAGGACCGCGTGCGCGACCTCGTCCGCGGTGACGAGCCGGCCGAGTGGCTGCCTGGCGCGCAGCGCGGCGGCGGCCTGCTCCGGGTCCTCGCTCGCCGGGAGCAGCCGGCCGACCCACGGGGTGTCGGCCGTGCCCGGCGCGACCGCGTTCACGCGGATCCCGTCGCGCACGTGGTCCGCGGCCATCGCGAGGGTGAGCGCGGCGACCGCGCCCTTGCTCGCGCTGTAGAGCGCACGGTTCGGCACGCCGACGAACGCCACCGCCGAGCAGGTGTTGACGATCACGGCGTGCTCGGAACGGCGCAGGTACGGCATCGCGGCGGCGCTCACGCGCGCCATCGCGACGACGTTCACGTCGAGGACCCGCAGCCACTCGTGCTCGTCGTTCGCGGTGACGTCGCCGCTCGCCCCGATGCCCGCGTTGTTCACGACGACGTCGATGCCGCCGAACCGTTCCGCCGCCCGGTCCACCGCGGTGCGCACCGCGGCGGCGTCGGTGACGTCGCAGCCGAGCCGCAGCGCCCCCTCCGGTGCGGTGTCCGGCTGCAGGTCGAGCGCGGCCACCCGCGCCCCGCCCTCGAGCAGACGGCGCACGACGGCCGCGCCGATGCCGCTCGCCCCTCCGGTGACGACGGCGGACAGCCCCTCGAACTCGCTCATGCGCGGATCCCCTCCTGCACGTCGATGTGCGTCTTCGGTCCAGGTCCAGCGCCCGCCGGCCGGTCGCCCGCGAGCACCGCCGCGAGCCCCTCGAGCGGGATGGTCGCCGCGATCAGCGGCCGCGGGTCGACCGCGCCCGCGGCGTAGGCGTCGATCGTGCCCTCCAGCCCCCCGGAGGCGCTGAGCACGCCGACCGCGGTGACGTCCTGCAGCGCGAGCGCGCGGGTGTCGACGCGGCTCGGGCTGCCGGCGAGCCCGACGTAGACGACGCGCTTGCCGGGTTCGACGAGCTCGAGCGCCTTCGCGGGCAGGTTCGGCGCGTTCGACGCGTCGATCACCGCGTCCCAGGGCAGCTCGGGGAGCTGGTCCTCCGCCCAGACGCCGTCGAAGCCGAGCGTGCGCGCGAACGCGAGGGACCGCTCGCTGCGCCCCATGAGGTGCACGGCCGCGCCGGCGGCGCGCGCGAACATCGCCACGAGTAGGCCGATCGTGCCTGGGCCGAGCACGAGCACCGTGTCGCCCGGCCGGAGCGCCGCGCCCCGGACGGCGCGCAGCGCGTTCCCGCCCGGCTCCACGAGCGCGCCCTGCGCGTCGTCGACCGCGTCGGGCAGCGCGTGGAGGAACCGGGCCGGGACCGCGACCCGCTCGGCGAGCGCACCGGGCCGACCGCCCCGGATGCCGAGCTCGGTCCGGAACGCGCACACGTGCTGCCGGCCGTCCCGGCAGCGCCGGCACGCACCGCAGCCGAGCATCGTGTCGCCCGTGACCCGTCGACCGAGCCAGCCGCGGTCCACGCCCTCCCCCACCGCGCCGACCGTGCCCATCCACTCGTGGCCGATGCGGATCGGGAACGACGCATGCCCCTCGTGGAGGTACTGCATCTCCCCCGTGTAGAACTCGACGTCCGTGCCGCAGACGCCCGCCCGCTGCACGTCGACGACGACCTCGCCGGGCGCGGCGACCGGTTCCGGGACCTCCTGCACCCCGGCCTCGAACGGGCCGGTGATGACGAACGCCCTCATCGGGTGCCCGTGGCGGACCGGTCGGCCGACCGAGGCGTCCTGGATCCCCGACGGGCGCTGCACGCACCCGTCCTCGCGCGCGCACCTGCCACGGCCCCATGTTCTCGGGTCCTGCACGATTCCGGAAGCGGCGCGGGCGACGAGGGGATGCGGACGGATCGACGACCGCCCCCGGGGTGGTCGATGATTCGAGCATGAGCATCGCGATCGTCACGGGCACCTCCAGCGGCATCGGGCTGCACACCGCGGTCGGCCTCGCGCGAGCCGGGTTCGACGTGATCGCGACCGTCCGCGACGTCGCACGCGCGGACGCGCTCCGGGAGGCGGCGGACGCCGCGCAGGTGCACCTCGACATCCGGGCGCTCGACGTCACCGACGCCGCCGGCGCTCAGGCCCTCGTCGAAGGTGCGGGAGCCGTCGACGTGCTCGTGAACAACGCCGGCCGCGGTGCCGTCGGCACGCTCGAGCAGCTGACCGACGACGACCTCCAGGCGCAGCTCGACACCAACTACCTGTCGGTCGCGCGGCTGACGCGACTGGTCCTCCCCGGGATGCGCGCCCGGAGGCGGGGACGCATCGTGACGGTGACCAGCGTGGGCGGCGCGGTCGGTCAGCCCTTCGCCGACGCCTACTGCGGCGCGAAGTTCGCGGTCGAGGGCCTGATGCAGTCGCTCGCCCCGGTCGTCGCCCCCTTCGGCATCGAGGTCGCGATCGTCGAGCCCGCAGCGGTCGCCTCGTCCTTCGTCGAGTCCGTCGACCGGAGCGACGCCGGGCCGTACGCGGAGCAGCTGCAGGCCTACCTGGACAGGACGGCGGCCGCGTTCGCCGCGGCGCAGCTTCCGGAGGACGCCGCGAGGACGGTCGTGGAGGCCGCGACGACCGCCGAGCCGAGGTTCCGCTGGCAGACCTCCGACGCCGCCGTGCGCTTCGTCGGCCTGTCGCTCGCCGACCTCGACGGCTCGCGGGTGCTGGGCGCCACCTCCCAGTGGGTCCGCGGGACCAGCGGCGCCTGACCTGGGCGGACGCGCCGCTCCCACCCCGGCAGCGTTTCTTCGTGACGAGGTCGAGCACCTCCTCCGCCGCTCGTCGCCACGCGAGCCGGTGTTAGCGTCCTGAGGAGCACCGCGAGCGATGGAGCCGCCATGTCCCTCTTCGACACCGCGCACGGATCTACCGAGCGGCGCCCGTTCGGATGACCGCCTCCCCCGTGCGCCCGGCAGGCGCGGAGGTGTCCCGCACGGTGTTCGGGCGCGCGTTCGCGATCATCGGCGCGTTCGCCGACGCGCCGGACGAGGGGCTCACGCTGACCGGGATCGCGCAGCGGTCCGGCCTGCCGATGACGACCACGCACCGCCTCGTCGGCCGGCTGGAGGACGAACGGCTGCTCGAGCGGGACGGCGAGGGCCGGTACCGGGTCGGTCTGCGGCTGTGGGAGCTCGGGCTGCTCGCCTCCCGTCCCCAGGGGCTGCGTCGGGCCGCGCTGCCGGTCCTCGAGGACCTCTACGAGGTGGCCCACCAGAACGTGCAGCTGATGGTCCTCGACGGCGTGGAGGCGGTCGTCGTCGAGCGGCTGAGCGCGCGCGACGCGATCCGGCTCGCGGGGCGCACGGGCGGCAGGCTGCCGATCCACGCCACGAGCGGTGGGGTGGTCCTCCTGGCCCACGCCGGGGAGGACCTGGTCGAACGGGTGCTGCAGGAGCCGCTCCAGCGGTTCACGGCGAGCACGATCTCGTCCGAGGCGCAGCTGCGGGCGACGCTCGCCCTCGCCCGCAGGCAGGGGTGGATCACCCTGCGGGACCACATCACCCCGGGGTCGGTGTCGGTGGCCGCCCCGGTGCGCGACGCCAGGGCGCGGGTGGTCGCTGCGGTCTCCGTCGTCTCGGACGCATCCGACGGCGACCACCTGGTGCCCGCGGTGCGCACGGCGGCGCTCGCCATCGGCCGCACCCTCCGCTGAGCCCTTCGTCGTTCAGGAGATCCGGCGCTCGACGCGCAGCATCTCCTGACCGACGAAGGGGCTAGACGCGTTCGAAGACCGCGGCCAGGCCCTGGCCGCCGCCGATGCACATCGTCTCGAGGGCGTACCGGCCGCCGAGGTCGTGCAGCTCGTGGGCGAGCGTCGTCAACATGCGCACGCCGGTCGCGGCGATGGGGTGGCCGATCGAGATGCCGCTGCCCCGCGGGTTGAGGCGCGGGTCGTCGTCCGCGACCCCCCACTCGTCGAGGCAGGCGAGGACCTGGACGGCGAACGCCTCGTTCAGCTCGATGACGTCGAGGTCGTCCATCCCGAGCCCGGCGCGGGCCAGGGCCCGCTTCGACGCGGGCACCGGACCGATGCCGAACCGCTCGGGATCGACCCCGGCGACGGCCCAGGACACGAGGCGGAGCAGCGGCGTCAGGCCGAGCTCGGCCGCGCGAGCCGGGGTCGTCACGATGCAGGCGGCCGCGGCGTCGTTCTGCCCGCTCGCGTTGCCCGCCGTGACCGTCGCCTCCGGGTCCTTGCGGGCGAGCGCGGGCCGGAGCCGCGCGAGCGACTCGAGCGAGGTGTCGGCGCGGGGGTGCTCGTCGGTCGCGACCGTCACGGCCCCCTTGCGGTTCGGGACCTCCACGGCCACGAGCTCGCGGTCGAAGGCGCCGGACGCCTGCGCGGCGACCGCGCGGCGGTGGGACTGCAGCGCGTAGCGGTCCTGCCGGTCGCGGTCGATGCGGTACTCGCGCCGCAGCACCTCGGCCGATCCGATGTTCCCGTCCGGCATCGGGTGGAAGCGGCCGCCCGCCCGTTCCCGGCCCCGGTTCAGGGCGTCGTGCAGCACCAGCGCGCCGGGCGGGAGCCCCCTGCGGCCCTCCTCCGTGTAGTACGGCGCGTTGCTCATCGACTCCGCACCGAGGGCGACGACCAGGTCGGAGACGCCCGTCTGCACCTGCATCGCGGCGTTCAGGACCGACTGCAGCCCGGAGCCGCAGCGGCGGTCGAGCTGGTAGCCGGTCGCGGTGACGGGCAGGCCCGCGTCGAGCGCGGCGACCCGGCCGATCGGCGCCGCCTCCATCGTCGGGTACCCCTGCGCGCCGATGACGTCGTCGACGGCGTTGCCCGGCAGTCCGGTGCGCTCGAGCAGCGCGGTCAGCACCCGCGTCGCGAGGTCGAGCGCGGACAGCGGTGCCAGCGCGCCCCCGAACCGGCCGACCGGGGTGCGGACGGGCGCGCAGACCACCGCCTCGCGCAGCTCGGTCACGCGGACGCCCCGACCGACTCGGCCACCGCGAACGACGCCCCGGTCAGCTCCCGCACCGACTCGACCGTCTCCCCCGGCGCGAGCTCGATGAGCACGAGCCCCTCCGGCGTCACGTCGAAGACGGCCCGGTCGGTGATGATCCGGTCCACGCACGCCCGACCCGTGAGGGGCAGGAGGCATTCGGGCAGGATCTTGTGCTCGCCCGTCTTCGTCACGTGCTCCATCACGACGATCACCCGCCTGGCGCCCGCAACGAGGTCCATGGCCCCGCCCATGCCCTTGATGAGCTTCCCCGGCACCGCCCAGTTCGCGATGTCGCCGTGCTCGGAGACCTGCATCGCGCCGAGCACCGCGTCCGCGATGCGGCCGCCGCGGATCATCCCGAAGCTCGCCGCGGAGTCGAAGAACGCCGCGCCGGGCAGCGTCGTCACGGTCTCCTTGCCGGCGTTGATGAGCTTCGGGTCCTCCTCCCCCGCCCACGGGTACGGCCCGACGCCGAGGATCCCGTTCTCGGAGTGCAGCACGATCGTGCGCCCCTCCGGGATGAAGTTCGGGATGAGCGTCGGCAGCCCGATGCCGAGGTTGACGTACGAGCCGTCCTCGAGCTCCTGTGCGGCGCGCGCCGCCATCTGGTCACGGGTGAGGGGCATGTCAGGCCTCCGGACGGGTGCGCACGGTGCGCTTCTCGATGGGCAGGTCCGCCGCCTCCGCGGGGCTCAGCTGCACGATGCGGTCGACGTAGATGCCCGGGAGGTGCACCTCGTCGGGATCGATCTCGCCCGGGGCGACGAGCTCGTCGACCTCGGCGATCGCGATCCGGCCCGCCATCGCGGCGAGCGGGTTGAAGTTCCGCGCCGACTTCTCGAACACGAGGTTGCCGTGGTGGTCGCCCTTCGCGGCCCGCACGAGGGCGTAGTCCGTGCGGATGGCGGTCTCGAGGACGTACGCGGTCTCGCGACCGAGCACATCGAAGACCGCCGTCGGCTTCGGCGGGCTGGCGACCGCGACCGACCCGTCCGCGGCGTAGCGCCAGGGCAGGCCGCCCTCGGACACCATCGTCCCGACGCCGCTCGCCGTGTAGAAGGCGGGAATCCCGACGCCGCCCGCGCGCATCCGCTCGGCGAGGGTGCCCTGCGGCGTGAGCTCGACCTCGATCTCCCCGCCGAGGTACTGCCGGGCGAACTCCTTGTTCTCCCCGACGTACGAGCCGATCACGCGGCGGATCCGGCCGGCGGCGAGCAGCAGCCCGAGCCCCCAGCCGTCGACGCCGCAGTTGTTCGACACGACCTCGAGGTCGGTCGCCGCGCCGTCGAGCAGCGCCCGGATCAGGACGATCGGCACACCGTTCAGCCCGAACCCGCCGACAGCGATCGACGCCCCGTCGCCGATGTCCGCGACCGCCTCCGCGGCCGACGCGACCCGTTTGTCCATCACTGCTCCCTCTCGTCGTCGGTCGACCCGTGCTCCTCGAGCACCTGCTTCAGCACCGAGAAGGCGCTGTTCGCCGCAGGCACCCCCGCGTAGATCGCGGTCGTGAGGAGGATCTCGCTCAGCTCCTCGCGGGTGAGGCCGTTGCGCAGCCCCGCGCGGAGATGCATGGCGAGCTCGGTCCAGTGGTGCGCGGTCACGAGGCTCGAGATCGTCACCGCGCTGCGCATGCGGCGGTCGATCCCCGTGCGGGTCCAGACGCTCCCCCACGCCGTCTCCGTGATGAAGCGCTGGAAGTCGGCGGTCTCCGGGATGATCCCCGCGGTCGCGCGGTCCACGTGCGCCGAACCGAGCACCTCGCGCCGCACCGCGAGTCCCGCGTCGTACCGGCTGCGCGGCGCGAACGCGCCCAGGAGGATCGCGGCGACCTCCGCAGGCCGTTCGAGGTGCGCCTGGTGCCCGGTGTCCTCGAGCACCGTGAGCCGCGCGCCCGGGACGGCGCCCGCGAGCGCGGCCGCGGCGTCGGGCGTGACGACCCCGTCCGCGTCCCCCGCCACCACGACGGTCGGGGCGGCGATCCGCCCCACGTCGGCCCGCCGGTCGAAGCCGGCGAGCGCCTCCGCGAGCCGGGCGTAGGACTCGTCGTCCGTGTCCATGAGCTCGTGCAGGGTCCGGCCGACGGTGTCCGGGTCCCTGCTCGGGAAGGAGGGGGCGAACCAGCGGGCGCTCGACGCCGCGACGAGCGCGGGGGTGCCCTGCGCGCGGGTCTGCTCGGCGCGCTGGGTCCAGCTCTCCGGTTCCCCGATCCGGGCGTCGGAGCAGATGATCGCGAGCCCGGCGAGCCGGTCGGCGTGCTCGCCCGCGGCGAGCTCGATGCCGATCGTGCCGCCGATGGAGACGCCCGCGTAGACGAAGCGGCCGCCGCCGAGGCCGTCGACGACCGCGAGCACCGCCTCGGCGAGGTCCGCGATCGTGACCGGTCCGTCGACCGCGGGCGATCGTCCGTGGCCGGGCAGGTCGAGGCGGACGACGCGGAACGCGCCGGTGAGCCGCGACGCGGCGGCGTGCCACCCTTCCGCCGCGGTCCCGAGCGCCGGCCCGAGCACGAGGAGCGGCGCTCCCGGATCGGTGGAGGCGGTCGGGTCGACCATCCCGCGCAGGACGACGGTCATCGGATCTCCTCCCCGGCCGCGCGGAGGGCGGCGTCGATCAGCACGTCGGACAGGCCGACGGGGCCGCCGGTCACGGCGACGGCGTCGAGGTCGACGTCCGCCCCGGCGCTCGACCGGATCGCGGCGACGAAGTCGTCCTCCGCCAGCGCCGCCGTCACGAGCTCGGCCGCCCGCGCCCGACCGAGCACCGCGGCCACCGCCTGCTGGACCCGCTCCGCGTGCACCGCCCCGCGGGTGAGCGCGAGGTTCGCCGCCGCCCGGTCGCGATCGACGGCGAGCGCGCTCACGAGCCGCCCGGCGAGCGCGGCGGACTCGACCGCGAGCCGCAGCAGCTCCCGCAGCGGCTGCCACTCCGCGTGCCAGTCCCCCGCGGGCCGGTCGTCGAGCGCGAGCTGCGCGCCGAGGAGCGTGGAGGCCAGTCCAGGCGCACGCCGCGCGTTCGCGACGAGCAGGACCGCGGGCACGGGGTTCTGCTTCTGCGGCATCGCGGAGGAGCCGCCCTCCCCCTCCGCCTGCGCGAGCACGAGCTCGCCGATCTCCGCACGCGTGCCCTGCACGGTCTCGAGGCCGAGCCGGCCGAGCGCCCCCGTGAAGGCGGCGAGCGCGGCGCCGAGGAGCACGACCGGCGACCGCTCGACGTGCCAGACACCGACCCGCGCGGCGAGACCGAGCCGGGCGGCGACGTCCGCGCGCAGCGCGGCGGCACCGTCGACGCCCAGCCGATCGGCGAGCACGGCCGCGGTGCCGACCGAGCCGCCGAGCTGCAGCGGCAGCTCCACCCCGTCGAGGTGCCGCCAGGTGCGGGTGATCCCCTCGAGCAGCACCGAGAGCCGGAGGCCCGCGGTCGTCGGCGCGGCCTGCTGGCCGAGCGTGCGGGCGACCATCGGCGTCGTCCGCTCGGCGTCCGCGAGCACGGCGAGCCCGCGCAGCACCTGCGTGATGACCGGCTCGACGGCGTCGAGCGCCCGGGTGGCGAGCAGCATCGCCGCGCTGTCGAGCACGTCCTGGCTGGTGAGCCCGAGATGCACCGAGTCGGCCAGCGGCACAGGCGTCGTCCGCCGCAGCGCGGCCACGCGCGGGATGACGGGGTTGCCGCCCGACCTGCCCGCGGCGGCGATCGCGTCGACGTCGAGGGCCGCGACGTCCCAGTCGAACGCGCCGGAGGCCGCGCCGCGCGCGATCAGCGCCCGCAGGTGCGCCGCCTCCACGTCGACCATCGCCGTGAGCAGCGCCACGTCGTCGACGACCGCGGCGGCGCCGGACGCGGGGTCGAGCAGCCCGCGGTCGAAGACCGTCACACGGGCTCCCGGTACTCCAGGAACACCGTTTCCCGCTCCCCCTGCAACCGCACGTCGAAGCGGTAGGAGGCGGGGCCGTCCGCACGCGCGAGCAGGGTCTCGCGTCGCGCCGGGTCGACGCGGTCGAGCAGCGGGTCGGCCGGCACCGCCTCCTCCGCGCCGATCAGGTAGGCGCGGGTGAAGAGGTGGTGGAGCAGACCGCGCGCGAAGACGGTGACGAGCGCCCACGGCACGGTCGAGGGCGCGATCGCACCGGGGAGCACGGTCGCGAACTCGTAGTGGCCGCCCGCGTCGACGGCGGCGCGGCCGAAGCCGGTGAAGCGCCCGAGGTCGCGCGCCCTGCTGCCGTCGCGCTGCGACATGCGGCCGGTCGCGTCGGGCTGCCACCACTCCAGCAGCGCGTCGGGCACCGGGGCGCCGTCCCCGTCGAAGACCGTGCCGTGCACCGTGATCGCGTCCGTCCGCGAGGGTGCGACGAGCTGGGGCCCGCCCGGGAACGGCAGCGCGTAGTCGAAGAACGGCCCAACCGTCTGCGACGGCGTCTGCAGCAGCTCACTCGTCATCGTGCTCGTCCTCCATCCAGGTGGCCGTCGAACCGGTGAGCACGATGTCCCACCGGTACCCGAGCGAGAACTCGGGGACCGTCTCGTCGTGGTCGTACGTCGCGACCAGCCGCTCGCGGGCCTTCGGGTCGGTGATCGACTGGTAGATCGGGTCGAGCGCGAACAGCGGGTCGCCCGGGAAGTACATCTGGGTCACGAGCCGCTGCGTGAACGCCGACCCGAAGAGGGAGAAGTGGATGTGCGCGGGCCGCCACGCGTTCCGGTGGTTCTTCCACGGGTACGGCCCCGGCTTGATCGTCGTGAAGCGGTACGAGCCGTCGTCGCCCGTGAGCGCGCGCCCGACGCCCGTGAAGTTCGGGTCGAGGGGCGCGGGATGCTGATCGCGCTTGTGGATGTAGCGGCCGCCGGCGTTCGCCTGCCAGATCTCGATCAGCTGGTTGCGCACCGGACGGCCGTCGCCGTCGAGCACCCGCCCGGTGACCGTCATCCGCTCGCCCTGCGGCGCTCCCGCGTGCTGGATCGTGAGGTCGCTCTCGTACGGGTCGACGTCGACGTGCCCGAACGCCGGGGACGTCCGCTCGATCTCCTCCGGGAACAGGGTGACGAGCTCGTGGGTCGGATGCCGCAGCTGACTCGAGCGGTACGGGAGGAAGTCCCGCGGCGGATGGTTGGCGCGGCGACCGCGCACACTCGCGTGGATCCGTTCGATGTCGGCCGAGATCGTCTCCTGGCTGTCCAGGGCCGGACCGGCGACTGCGCCCTGGTCGGGCGGGGTGGTGGAGGTGCTCATCGGATGACCAATCCCGTGTACTGCTCGGCGATGGACTGCTGGGCGTAGCGCGACCCGCCGACGTACCGCAGCCGGCCGAGGCGGCTGCGGTAGCGGAACTCCCGCTCGTCGTCGGGGACGGCCGACCCGGGCACGTGGAGCAGGTCGGTCATGTACTCGGAGAACTGCTGGACCTTCCACTGCCGCTCCAGCGCGCGGTCGCTGTAGGAGCGCAGGGCGGCGTCGTCGCCCGCGCTCTGCTCGGCGAGCGCCGCGCCGAGCATCGCGACGTCCGCGATCGCGGAGTTGAGCCCCTTCGCCCCGGTGGGCGGCACGATGTGGCCCGCGTCGCCGGCGAGGAGGAACCGCCCGTGCGCGAGCGTCGACACGACCGAGGAGCGCATCCGCGTGATCGACTTCTCCGTGATCGGGCCGTGCTGCAGCGTCCACCCCGGGGTCGCGAGCCGGGTGTCGAGCGCCTCCCAGATCCGGTCGTCGGACCAGTCCTCGATCCGCTCGTCGGGGTCGACCTGCACGTAGAGGCGCGACACCGACGGGCTCCGCATGGAGTGCATCGCGAACCCGTCCGGGTGCAGGGCGTAGATGAGCTCGTCGGTGCTCGGCGGCACGTCGGCGAGGATGCCGAGCCACGCCGCGTCGTAGGCGCGCTCCGCCGTGCGCACGAGCGTCGCGGGGAACCGCGTCTTCGTGACGCCGTGGAAGCCGTCCGTCCCCACCACGAAGTCCGCCCGCACCTCGTGGGGCTCACCCTCGTGCACGAACCGGACCACCGGCTCGCCCTCCGGGTCGGCGGGGTCCACGTCCGCCGCGTCGTACAGCACCGTGCTGCCCAGTGCGTCGTGGGCGGCCATCAGGTCCGCCTGCACCCGCTGCTGCCCGTAGACGGTCACCGTGCGGCCGACGAGCGCCTCGAAGTCGACGTGGAAGCGCTCGCCCTCGTGCTGCAGGAAGATCCCGCCGTGCACGAGGCCCTCCGCGTGCAGCCCGGCCGCGAGCCCGAGCGACTCGAGCACGTCGACGCTCGACTGCTCGAGCACGCCCGCGCGGATGCGGCCCAGCACGTGCTCGCGGGAGCGGTGCTCGATCACGACGAATCCGACGCCGCGGTCCGCGAGGATCGCGCCGAGGAGCAGCCCGGCGGGGCCGGCGCCGATGATGGCCACCTGCGTTCGTGTTCGTTGCATCCGTCGTCCTCGTCGTCGACACCGGTCGCTCGATCGTGCCGTGGGGGCGGCCCCGCGTGCGCCCGCGTTTCCGGATTCCGGAAACGGCTCGCCCCATCCCTCCGGGAGCCCTCCGCGGCAGATGGGGCGCGGCGGATCGCCCCGTCAGCCACGGGCGGCCCCCGGAGGGGACCGGTCAGTGGGGCGAGCCGCCGCCGAGCGCGAACCGGCAGAACTGCAGGGCCTCCCGCAGCTGCACCACCTGCCCCTCGGTCATCGCCGCGACCATCCGGTCCTCGATCCGCCGCACCTCGGGCAGCAGGCGCGCGAGTACCTCGAGCCCGGAGGGCGTGACGGAGAGCAGCTGCCGCCGGCGATGGTCGGGATCCTGCTCGCGGAACACGAGGCCCCGCTGCTCCAGCTCCGCGGTGACGGCGCTCATGGTCTGCGCGCGGACGAAGGAGTTCTTCGCGAGCTGCGCGGAGGTGAGGCGGGGGCGCCGTTCGAGCACCGTCAGCGCCGTGTACTGCGCGACGGTCAGGCCCTCGGTCTGCGTCACCGCATCCAGGTGCACGCGGACCGCCAGCTCGACCTGCTTGATGAGGTAGAGCAGCGTCGGGCGCTCCGCCGCCCGGGACGACAGCGGTTCGGCCCCGCCGGACACGATCGACGTCGGCATCGTCACCTCCCACCCCCATCCTGGCCCGGCCCCGGCGAGATCGTCGCGATGAAGCGGGCGATCGACCCGGGCACGTCCGCCCGCTCGAGGGCGCGCGGGTCGGCGTTGCTCGCCCGGATCTCGAGCACCGGCACGCCGGCCTCCTCGAGCGCGAGGGTGATGAACCGGGCGCCGGCGACGTCGTCGGCGACGAGGTGCACGACGCCGTCGACGCCGTGCGTGAGCGCCTCCTTGACGTGCCACTGCGGCGCGACCGCCGGGGCGTACAGCAGGTCGGTCACGCCGACGAACCGGGCGGCGAGGGTCTCGATCGGGTCGTCGCCGTAGCGCAGGTACCCGTCCGCGGCGATCGCGAGGTACATCGACCACACGAAGACCGCGCCCGCCTCCTCCTCGAACCGGCGGTAGAGCGCGGTGTCGCCCCAGAGGCCCCGCCCGACCCACATCAGCCGCACGCGCTCGTCGGGCACGACCGCAGCGCCGTGCTCGATCAGGCCCTGGACCTCGTCGAGCAGGGCACGGGCGGCGTCCCTCGCCCACACCGTGCCGCGGTGCCACTGCGGCAGCATCACGGCCGGGATCGTGTCGGTGACCCGGACCGGCGTCGGGCGGGCTGCCGCGATCAGGTCGCGCGTCCTCCGGTTCAGCTCCTCCTGCTCGTTGATGAGCCGCATCACCTCGCGGAGGCGCTCGAGCTCGAACCGGCGGCCGGTCCTCGCCTCGAGCACCTCGATGAGCTCCCGGTTCTCCGCCGCCATCAGGGCGATCCGGTCCTCCCCGAACACCCGGCCCCACTCGTGCGGGACGAGGTCCCACCACGCGTCCGGCGCGGGCACCGCGGCGGTGCGCTCGTACGGGAAGAAGATGACGTCGGGGTCGTCGGTCCAGGCCTCGAACACCTTGCCCGTGGCGTCGCCGGAGAGCTCCGCGATGACGATCCCGGGCTTCGGGAGGCCGCCCCAGAGCGCCTCCTGATCGGCGACGCCCCGCGAACCGAGTGCGAGCACGTCGTACTGCCGGCTGTCGTCCGGGTGGCCGAGCTCCCGGACCACCGCGAGGCTGTCCTCAGCCAGCTGCTTCGCGGTGACGATCGACGCCCACCACTGGTTCACGACGTACGGGATGTCCATCGCGCGGAGGATCTCCTGCGGCGCGTCGGCGTTCACCAGCGCGATCACCTCGCCCGCCGCCGCCCGCGCACGGACCTCCTGGAACCAGGCGCGCTGGTGCGAGAGGGCATCGGTCGTCGCCTGCAGCCGCGTCATGCCGACCGCCGCAGCTCGTCGAGCGCGCCGAGCACCGCGTCCGGATCCCCGGCGGCCGCGCCGCGGACCAGGACCGCGGGCACATCGACGGCGCGGCGCTGCCGCGACCAGTCCCAGGCCGGCCCGTCGTCGTGCTCGCGGATCACCGCGAGCAGCGCCCGCGCGCCGCTGCGGCGCACGCCGTCCGCGGTCGCTGCAGCCCTCGCGGCCATCGACGAGGTGGGCGACGCGGGCGCCCCGCGCAGCCGGCCGAGCGCGACGGCCTCGGCCGCCTCCGCTCGCGTCTGCGGCACCATCCCCACGGGCCCGTCGGTCAGGATCGGGTCGCCCCAGTCGTGGTCCTCCCCGACGACGACGGCACCCGCCGACTCCAGGAGGCGGTACAGCCCGTCCCCAAGGGGGGCGCTCCCCGTCAGCCAGACGGGGAGCGCGTCGCCCGCGCGCGGACCGGCCGCAGCGATGGCGCCGATCGCGGTGAGCGCCTCGGGCGAGGGCGCGGCCGCAGCGACGGCGTAGGCGTGCAGCGCCTCCGTGCCGGTCGGGCCGCCGCCTGCGGGCCGGGCGTCGCGGAGCCGCAGCAGCAGGTCCTCGACCGCCGCACG
>NZ_JBQCGC010000034.1:0-51112 GCF_051956055.1 Amnibacterium sp. | reverse complement strand
ATCGCGCACCGCGGCGAGCCCGCCTGAGCCGCTCCTTCGTCGTTCAGGAGAAACGGCGGCGTCGGCCCCGATTCTCCTGAACGACGACGTGCCCGCCCCCGATGGGGACGGGCACGTCGTGGACCTGCGGCTCAGAGCGAGCTGACGGCCTTCGCGATCGCCGACTTGCGGTTCGCGGCCTGGTTCTTGTGGATGACGCCCTTGGACACGGCCTTGTCGAGCTTCTTCGACGCGACGCCGAGCGCCACGATCGCCTTGTCCTTGTCGCCGGCGGTGACCGCGGTGCGGACGGCGCGGATGTGCGTCTTCAGCTCGCTCTTCACGGCCTTGTTGCGCTCGGTCGCCTTCTTGTTCGTGGCGATGCGCTTGATCTGGCTCTTGATGTTGGCCATGCGGATGCTCCTGTGCTCGAGAACGGTGGGAGGCCGCTCCAGTGGGGGAGGAGCCTCGACGGGCGGCGCGGAGGGCGCGCGGATGCCCGAAAGCCGACCGGCAGCCTATCAGTCCGCCGCGCCGCCCGCGACGGCGCTTGGATGGGCGCGTGCCGTCCTACACCCCGAACGCGCTCGCCGTGCCCGAGAGCGGCATCCGCCGCATCCACGAGATCGCGCTGACCCTCGACGACGTCGTCTCCCTCGCCGTCGGCGAGCCGGACCTGCCGGTCGCCGCCCACGTGCTGCGCGCCGCGAGTGACGCCTGGCTCGAGGACGACACCCGGTACACCGCCAACGGCGGCATCCCGCCGCTCCGGGCGGCGATCGCCGCCAAGCTGCGCCGCGACAACGGCATCGAATGCGGCCCCGACCAGGTGTGGGTCACGCCCGGCGCGACGGAGGCGCTGTACCTCGCCCTCGCGCTGATCCTCGCGCCCGGCGACGAGGTGCTGATCCCGGATCCGGGCTACACCACCTTCACGATGGCGCCGCGCATGCAGTTCGCCGAGCCGGTCCCGTACCGGCTCGCGCCCGAGCACGACTTCCTCCCGCTCGCCGCGGAGCTCGACGCGCTCGTGACCCCGCGCACGCGGGCGATCATCCTCAACTCCCCGTCCAACCCGCTCGGCGTGGTCTTCCCCGAGGCCGTGGTGCGCGAGCTCGTCGCGTTCGCGCAGCGGCACGACCTCTGGATCCTGAGCGACGAGGTGTACGAGGCGTTCACCTACGGCCTCCCGCACATCAGCCCGGCGTCGATCGACCCGTCGAGGGTGCTGACCGTGCAGTCGTTCTCGAAGACCCACGCGCTCACTGGAGGGCGGGTCGGCTACCTGGTGACCCCGCCCGGGCCGACCGGCCTCCTCCGGAACTTCCAGGAGGCGCTGATCTCCTGCGTGAACACCCCGGCGCAGCGCGCGGCGCTCGCCGCGCTCGAGGGACCGCAGGACGCCGTGGTGGAGGGGGCGCGGCACTACCGCGAGAACCTCCGGGCCGCGACGGCGCTGCTCGATGCTCGCGGGATCGGCTACCGCGAGCCCGACGGCGCCTTCTACCTGTGGGTCGACGTGGCGTACGCCTCCGGAGGCGACGTGGCGCGCTGGGCGGAGGAGTTCCTGCGCGAGCGCGGGGTCGCCGTCGCCCCGGGCAGCGCCTTCGGCCGCGGGGGCGAGGGGTGGATCCGCGTGTGCGCCGCCGCCGCCCGCGACGACCTGCTCGAGGGCCTCTCGCGCCTCCCCACCCCCTGACGCGCCCCTGATCCGCGCCGCATGCCGGCGCTCGAGGTGCGAGCGGGGTGGGCCTCGAGACCGGCCGCGGAGGTCCGGGGTGATCTCGAGGCTCGCTGGCGCTCGCACCTCGATCACCGGGTGGGAGCGATCTGCGTGGTGTCGGGGCGGAACTCGAGACCACGTCGCCGCGCGTCGACGACTCAGGCGCGGAGGGCGAGCGCGAACGGCAGCACCGCCGGAGCGCCCGCCTCGCGGAGCAGGCGCGCGGCGACCGTGAACGTCCAGCGGCTGTCGGCGACGTCGTCGACGAGCAGGACCGGTCCGCGGGATCCGGCGAGGCGGTCGGCGAGCCCGGCCGCCACCCGCACCGCCGACCACACCCCGGCGAGCCGCGCGAGGCTCGCGCCGCCGCTGCCACCGGGCGGCTCCTCCGTCGTCGACTCGAGCGTGCCCAGCAACGGCAGCCGGCCGATCGTCGACAGCGCCTGCGCCGTCGAGGCGACGAGGACCGGACGCGACCAGGACGGCATCGCGACGACCCCGAGCGGCCGCTCCGCCCAGTCCCACTCCCGGAGCACCTCGACCGCGGCGTCCACGACCTGCTGCGGCACCTCCCGGTCCGGCGCGCCCGCCGCCAGCAGCTGCCGGAGGACGCCGCCCCAGCCGAGGTCCGTCAGGCGGGCGACGGCGCGCCCCTCCTCCGGGCGCTCGCCGACGGCGATGTTCCCCTTGACCGGCAGCCCCCGCGTGTCCGCGCCGGGCGGCCACTGCTTCCGTGCCTCGATCGGGACGCCGACGCGCCGGAGGGCGGCGCCCGCCGTGCCGGACGAGTCGACCGACACCGCCGTCGGGTACCAGGGCGCCGCGCAGCGGTCGCAGCGCCCGCAGGGAGCCGCGGTCGGGTCGTCGAGCACCCGCTGCAGGTACTGCATGCGGCAGCCCTCCGGCCCGGGAGGGAGGGACTCGTAGTCGAGCATGTGCTGCTGCTCGGCCCGCCGTGCGGCGGCGATCCGCTCGTAGCGCTCGGCGTCGTACGTCCACGGCTGCCCGGTCGACACCCAGCCGCCCCGCACGCGTCGCACCGCGCCGTCGACGTCGAGCACCTTGAGCAGCAGCTCGAGCCGGCTGCGCCGGACGTCGACCAGCGCCTCGAGCGCGGGCGTCGAGAGGGGGCGCTCGAGGTCCAGCTCGGCCAGGACCGCCTCCGCCCGCTCCTGCGTCGGCATGCTCGCGGTGGCGAAGTACTGCCAGACCGCCTCGTCCTCCGCGCCGGGCAGCAGCAGCACGTCCGCGCTCGCGGTCGCCCTGCCCGCTCGCCCGACCTGCTGGTAGTACGCGACCGGGGAGGACGGGGCGCCGAGGTGCACGACGAAGCCGAGGTCCGGCTTGTCGAACCCCATCCCGAGCGCGCTCGTCGCGCCGTGCGCCTTCACGCGGTTCTCCTTGAGCGCCTGCTCGGCGGCCTCCCGTTCCGCGGTCTCGGTCTGCCCGGTGTACGCGAGGACGTCGTAGCCGGCCTGCCGCAGCAGTCGCGCGGTGTCCTCCGCCGCGGAGACCGTCAGCGTGTAGACGATGCCGGAGCCCGGCAGGTCCCGGAGGTGCTCGATGAGCCATCCGAGGCGCGTCGCCTGATCCGGGGTGCGCAGCACGCCGAGCCGGAGGGAGGCGCGCGCCAGCGGACCGCGGATGGTGAGCACGTCCGCTCCGGCCGGCGCTCCTGCCGCGGTCGGAGCGCCGAGCTGGGCGACCACGTCGTTCACCACCCGCCCGTTCGCCGTCGCGGTCGTCGCGAGGACGGGTGTGCCGCCGACGGTGCCGATGAGGTCGCGCAGGCGGCGGTAGTCGGGGCGGAAGTCGTGTCCCCAGTCGGAGATGCAGTGGGCCTCGTCGATGACGACGAGCCCGGTGCGCGCGACGAGGGACGGCAGGCGCGTCTCCCGGAACTCCGGGTTGTTCAGCCGTTCTGGCGACACGAGCAGCACGTCGACGGCATCGGCGTCGAGCCGCGCGCGCACCTCGTCCCACCGGTGCTGGTTCGAGGAGTCGATCGACTCGGCACGGATGCCGGCGCGCGCGGCCGCCGCGACCTGATCGCGCATGAGGGCGAGCAGCGGGGAGACGAGCACGGTCGGGCCCGCGCCGCGGTCCCGCAGCAGGCGCGTTGCCACGAAGTACACGGCCGACTTGCCCCAGCCCGTGCGCTGCACCACGAGCGCGCGGCGCGAGTCGTCGACGATCGCCGAGATCGCCTCCCACTGGCCGTCGTGGAAGTCGGCGTCGGACCGGCCGACGAGGGTGCGCAGCACCTCGAGGGCGGCGGAGCGGGTGTCGCGGCTCGGGTCGGTCACGGCGGAGACGGTGTCACGCCCCGGTGACAGTCCACGGGTCAGGCCTCGACGTCGCGGATCAGGAGGGTCTCGGTCCCCGGGGCGAGGGCGCGCGCGATGCGGTCCGCGTAGCGCTGCGGCATTGGGGGCAGGTCGTCGATCGGGAACCACGCGGCCTCCAGCGACTCGTCGTCGCCGACCTCCGGCGTCCCGGCCACGTACCGCAGGAGGTAGGTGTGGTCCGTGTACCGGGAGCGGTCCCCGTTCGGGTACGCGTACTCCTGGGTCACCCCGACCGCGGCGAGCCGCTCCACGACCGCGCGCACCCGCGCCTCCTCCCACACCTCGCGCTCCGCCGCGTCGGCCGAGTGCTCGCCGGGCTCGACGATGCCCGCGACGGGCGACCACTCGCCCGTGTCCGCACGGCGGACGAGCAGCAGCCGCTCGCCGTCCACGACCACGGCTGTGGTGCCGACCAGCCAGAGCGGGTCGTGCCCGATCGACTCGCGGAGGCGCAGGATGAACTCGGGCGTCGGCACGTCCCGAACCTACGCGTTCCTCCGGATCGGGCTGCCGGCGTGCCGCGTCCCGCGGGCCCGATGGGGGAGACTGTCGGCGCCATGCCCCGCGCCCAGACCCCCCTGCAGCCCGCCGCGACGGATCCGTCGCGCATCCGGAACTTCTGCATCATCGCCCACATCGACCACGGCAAGTCGACGCTGGCCGACCGGATGCTCGGGATCACGGGCATCGTGTCCGACCGCGACGCGCGCGCCCAGTACCTCGACCGGATGGACATCGAGCGCGAGCGCGGCATCACCATCAAGAGCCAGGCGGTGCGCATGCCGTGGCAGGTGGGTTCGGACACGTACGCGCTGAACATGATCGACACCCCTGGCCACGTCGACTTCACGTACGAGGTGTCCCGCTCGCTCGCGGCGTGCGAGGGTGCCATCCTGCTCGTCGACGCCGCGCAGGGCATCGAGGCGCAGACGCTCGCGAACCTCTACCTGGCGCTCGAGAACGACCTCGAGATCGTGCCCGTCCTCAACAAGATCGACCTCCCCGCCGCGGAGCCCGAGAAGTACGCGGCCGAGCTCGCGAACCTCATCGGCGGCGACCCCGCCGACGTGCTCCGCGTCTCCGGCAAGACGGGCATGGGCGTCGAGGCGCTGCTCGACCGAGTGGTCGAGCGGATCCCCGCACCGAAGGGGGACCCGGACGCGCCCGCGCGGGCCGCGATCTTCGACTCGGTGTACGACGCGTACCGCGGCGTCATCACCTACGTCCGCATGGTCGACGGGAAGCTGAACCCGCGCGAGCGGATCCAGATGATGTCGACGCGCGCCTCCCACGACATCCTCGAGATCGGCGTCTCCGCTCCCGAGCCGACCCCGACGAAGGGGCTCGGGGTCGGCGAGGTCGGCTACCTGATCACGGGCGTGAAGGACGTGCGCCAGTCGAAGGTCGGCGACACCGTCACCACGGCCGCGAAGCCCGCCTCCGAGCCCCTCGCCGGCTACACGGAGCCGAAGCCGATGGTGTTCTCCGGGCTGTACCCGATCGACGCCTCCGACTACCCGGAGCTGCGGGAGGCCCTCGACAAGCTGAAGCTCTCCGACGCCGCGCTCGTGTACGAGCCGGAGACCTCGGTCGCGCTCGGCTTCGGGTTCCGCTGCGGGTTCCTCGGGCTGCTGCACCTCGAGATCGTCACCGAGCGGCTCGAGCGCGAGTTCGGGCTCGACCTCATCGCGACCGCCCCGTCCGTGATCTACGAGGTCGCGACCGACGACGGCAAGCAGGTCACCGTCACCAACCCGAGCGAGTACCCGGTCGGCAAGGTCGCGGAGGTGCGCGAGCCGATGGTGAAGGCCGCGATCCTCGCGCCGAAGGACTACGTCGGCACGGTCATGGAGCTCTGCCAGAGCCGCCGCGGCTCGCTGATCGGCATGGAGTACCTGTCGGAGGAGCGCGTCGAGATCTCGTACACGATCCCGCTCGGCGAGATCGTCTTCGACTTCTTCGACCAGCTGAAGAGCCGTACGGCGGGCTACGCGTCGCTCGACTACGAGCCGGTGGGCGAGCAGGTCGCGGACCTCGTCAAGGTCGACATCCTCCTGCAGGGCGAGCGGGTCGACGCGTTCAGCGCGATCGTCCACCGCGACAAGGCCTACGCATACGGGACGCTCATGACGGAGCGCCTGAAGAAGCTCATCCCGAGGCAGCAGTTCGAGGTCCCGATCCAGGCCGCGATCGGAGCCCGCATCATCGCCCGCGAGTCGATCAGGGCCATGCGGAAGGACGTGTTAGCAAAGTGCTACGGGGGTGACATCACCCGCAAGCGGAAGCTGCTCGAGAAGCAGAAGGAGGGCAAGAAGCGCATGAAGACCATCGGCCGCGTCGACGTCCCCCAGGAGGCGTTCATCGCCGCGCTGTCCGGCGACACCGAGGTCGCGAAGAAGTGAGCACGGTCCGGGTCGGGCCGATGCGTCGAGGCGGCGCGGTCACCGCCGACAGCGGCATGAACTACGCCGCGCTCGGGGCGACGAGCAGACCGGACGTGGTGCCGTTCCCGCCCTCCGGCTTCCACGCCGCCGAGTACCGGCACCGGATCGGCAGCGGTGCCAGGCGGTTCGATCTCGCCGGGCGGGCGCTCATGACCTGGGGCGCGCTCCGGCACGCCGGGTTCCAGGTCGACGAGGTCCGCGCGGAACCCGTGTCGCAGTCCCCGCGGGGCGCCGGGCCGCTGTTCCTCGAGGACGGCACGCCGTGGATCACCCCGGGCATGACCGCCCGGCTCGCCTCCGACGACCCGGCCGCCGTCACCGGCCGCGTGAAGGTGCTGACCACGCTCGACGAGCCCGGTCGCATCGGCTACGTGTTCGGCACGATGACCGGCAGCACCGAGGTGTCCGAGCGGTTCCTGCTGGTGGAGCACGGCGAGGACGACGCCGTGCACGTGATCCTGCGCTCGCTGTGGGAGGCGCCGTCGTCGCGCCTCGGCCGCCTCGCGCGGGCCGCGGACGCGCGCCAGCGCAAGCTCGACGAGCGCATCGTGCGAGCGCTGCACCCCTCCTTCTCCGTCGGCTGAGCGCGGCGGCGGGACCATGCGCCGGTTCACCTTCGGATTCCTGCCCGGCAGCGCCCTCGGGGACGCCACGCCGCGCGGCTACCGCCGGCTGCACCGGGAGGCCGTGATCGGCACCGCCGCGCGCTTCGACTCGGCGGCCGATGCGGTGCTCGACTGGGCGGTCCAGCGCCGCAGCGGGATCCGGGTGCTCGCGGACAGCGGGGACGATGCCCCGCGGGTGTCCGAGGGGCTGGAGGGCGCGGTGCTCGTGCCCGTGCTCGGCCGGGCCGTGCGCGCCCCGTTCCGGGTGACGCGCGTGGTGCAGGAACCGGATCGCGTGGGCTTCGCCTACGGCACGCTGCCCGGGCATCCGGAGGTGGGGGAGGAGGCCTTCCTCGTGCGGCGGGAAGGCCTCGAGACGGTCTTCGAGCTGCGCGCGCTGTCCCGCCCGGCGTTCCCGTACTCGCTGGCGGCGCCGGTCGGCGCGGCGCTCCAGGAGCGCTTCACCGAGCGCTACCTCCGCGCGCTGCTCTGAACCGGCCGCCCGGTCAGAGGCGCTCGAGGGCGTCGAGCAGGCTGGGCAGGCCCTCGACCAGGTCCGGCACGACCACGCGCGCGGAGGTCGCCTCGAGCGCGTCCTGTTCGTAGGCGCCCGTGGCGACCGCGAGGAACGGGAATCCGACGGCGTCCGCGGCCTCGCCGTCCGCCGGGGTGTCGCCGAGGATCACCGCGGTCGCACCGGCGAGCGCGTCGTGCGCGGCGCGCGTGAGGTCGCTGCGCCGCAGGTGGCGGTCCCCGAAGAACGACCGGTCCCAGTCGAACGCGTCGACGTCGACCCCCGCGCCCACCAGCTTCACCCGCGCCCGGTGGCGGGAGTTGCCGGTGAGCAGCCCGTTCGCCCAGCCGGCGGCGGCGATCGCGCGCACCGCCGCATCGACACCGGGCGTCGCCTGCCGCCTCGCCGCGTCGGTCAGGTAGGCGTCGGAGAGCTCGTCCATCCGCGCCGAGACCGCGTCGAAGAGCGCGGGATCGCCGCCCCAGCGCTCGAGCCGCTCGGTGAGGATCTGGCCGTCGGTCTTGCCGTGCTCGACGGCGTGCGCCTCGCCGGGCGCCGGGCCGACGCCCGCCACCTCCCGGATCGCGTCGTGGTAGAACGACCCCGCCTTCGCGGAGTTCGTGAGGATCGTCCCGTCGATGTCCCAGAGCACGATGCGCATCGCCCCAGTCTTCCGGACCCGCAGAATGGGCTGATGCCCAGTGCGCTCCCGCTCGCCGACCCGGCCCCCGCCGACGGACGGCTGCCGGGCTCCGTGGCGGATGGCGCCGAGCAGCGCGCGTTCGGGGTGTACGTGCACGTGCCGTTCTGCCGCGTCCGCTGCGGGTACTGCGACTTCAACACGTACACCGCGGACGAGCTGCGGGGCGCGCGCCGAGGCGACTTCGCGGGGCAGGCGGAGGAGGAGGTCGCCCTCGCGGCCCGGGTGCTCGCCGCCGCCGAGCTGCCGCAGCGCCCCGCGAGCACGGTGTTCTTCGGCGGAGGGACCCCGACCCTCCTGCCGCCCGAGGACCTCGCGACGCTGCTCGCGGCCGTTCGCGACCGCTTCGGTCTCGCCCCGGACGCCGAGGTGACGACGGAGGCGAACCCGGATTCGGTCGACGCCGCCGGGCTCGCCGCGCTCGCCGCTGCGGGGTTCACGCGCGTCTCGTTCGGCATGCAGTCCGCCGTGCCGGAGGTGCTGCGCGTGCTCGACCGGACCCACGATCCCGAGCGGGTTCCGCTCGTCGTCGGCTGGGCCCGAGACGCTGGGCTCGACGTGAGCCTCGACCTGATCTACGGCGCACCGGGGGAGACCCTCGACGACTGGCGGCGCAGCCTCGACGCGGCGCTCGCCCTCGAGCCGGACCACCTCTCGGCCTACGCGCTCATCGTCGAGGAGGGGACCGCGCTCGCCCGCCGCATCCGTGTGGGCGAGCTCCCCGCGCCCGACGACGACCTGCAGGCCGACATGTACGAGCTCGCGGACGACCGCCTCGCGGCGGCGGGCTACCACTGGTACGAGGTGAGCAACTGGGCGCGGCGGCCGTCCGCGCGCTCCCGGCACAACCTCGCCTACTGGACCGGTGAGGACTGGTGGGGGATCGGCCCCGGCGCGCACAGCCACGTCGGGGGCGTCCGCTGGTGGAACGTCAAGCACCCGGCCGCGTACGCGCAGCGCCTCGCGGCTGGCACCTCGCCCGCAGCCGGACGGGAGACCCTCGACGACGCGACGCGCGCGCTCGAGCGGGTGCTGCTCGAGACGCGACTCGCGGCGGGGCTGCCGGTGGACCGGCTGGAGCCGGAGGGGAGGCGCGCCGTCGCCGGGCTCATCGCCGACGGGCTGGTCGAACCGGCCGCCGCCTTCGCGGGCCGCGTCGTGCTCACCCGATCCGGGCGGCTGCTCGCCGACGCCGTGGTGCGCCGGCTGCTCCCCTCCGGGCCCGCTACCGGATGAAGCGGATGCTGAGCGGGTACTCGTACCGCTCGCCCCGGCCCGCCGCCACCGCGGCGATGATCGAGAACACGATCACCACGACGTAGATCGCGGCCGTGATGAGGAACCCGATCAGCACGAACCAGAGGAAGAACGCGATCACGGCGGCGATGAACATCGTGATCTGGAAGTTCAGCGTCGTCTTCGCGTGCTCGGCGACGAAGGCGCTGCGGTCCTTGAGCACGAGCAGGATGATCAACGGCCCGAGCCAGCCGATGAAGCCGGCGCCGACGACGATGCCGACCAGTGCGCTGATGTGCGTGAGGACCGCCCACGTGCGCTCGTCGCTCGGGCTCAGCGGCCTGGGCGGCACGACCGCCGCGGGGGGTTCGTTCGTCATCGGGTGCTCCTTCGTCGGATGCGGGTGCGGGCGGTCGCCTGACGGCGCCTCCCGCACCCGGATCCGCTACTTGATGAACGGGATGGTCAGCGGGTACCGGTACACCTCGCCGCGGTTCGCCGCCACGGCGGCGAGGATCGAGAACACGATGCTCAGCACCCAGACCAGCGGGTAGGTGAGGAATCCGATCAGGACGAACATCAGGATGCCCGACGCGATGTACCCGATCAGCACCGTCAGCTGGAAGTTCAGCGCGTTCTTGGCGTTCTCGCCGACGAACGAGCTGCGGTCCTTCAGCAGCAGGTAGCCGAGCAGCGGCGCGATGAAGCCGATGATGATGCCGCCCACGTGGATGAGCGTCGCCCACAACCGCTCGTCGCTCGGGCTGAGCGGCTGCGCGGGGACGTAGGCGGGAGGCTGGTTGCTGGTCATGATGATCTCCTTGTCAGAGGGGCGGATGGCCCGGTCACGGGACGAGCCGGAGCGCGATGGGGTAGCGGAAGGTGCCGCCGCCGTTGACCCGCACCGCGGCCATGATCGAGAGCACGACGACGATCACCCAGACGGCGAACTGCGCGAACCCGATCAGGAAGCCGAGGAGCAGGAGGACGATGTCGAGCCCGGTCGGCAGCGCGCCGTAGAGGGCGCCGAGGATGCGGCCGACGAGGAAGAGCGCGACCCAGACGATGGTCGCCGTGATCACGAAGTTGAGCGCCTCCCTGGCCTCCTCGCGCACCCTCGCGCTGCGCGGCCCGAGGATGAGCAGGATCAGCAGCGACGGCAGGAAGCCGACGATGTTGCCGACGTGGGCGAGGGTCGACCACAGGCGCTCGTCTCCGGGCGAGAGCGGCTGGCCCACCCCGCCGGGCTGGGACTGCGTCATCGCGGGTGCTCCTGACCTCTCGGGGTGCATACGTCGCGCCGTCGACCGACGCTCAGGATATCGACAGGCCCGTGTGCAACGCCAGACCCACGGGAGACGCGCAGTAGAATTGGCAGTCCGGCCGAGCGAGTGCCAGATGGAGGAGGTGCGATGGTCTCGGAACGCGGCCTCGACGTCCTGCGGGCGATCGTGCAGGACTACGTGGCCTCCCGTGAACCCGTGGGGTCCAAGACGATCGTCGACCGTTACGCCTTCGGCGTGTCCGCGGCGACGATCCGCAACGACATGGCCGCGCTGGAGGAGGACGGCCTGATCGCCGCGCCGCACACCTCCTCCGGCCGCGTGCCGACGGACAAGGGCTACCGGATGTTCGTGGACCACCTGGCGGAGGTCCGCGCCCTGTCGCCGGCGCAGCGTGTCGCCATCCAGACCTTCCTCGAGGAGGGGGCCGACCTCGACGACGTGCTCGCGAGGACCGTGCGGATGCTCGCGCAGCTGACCAACCAGGTCGCACTCGTCCAGGTGCCCGTCGTCCCCAGGTCCTACGTCCGGCACGTCGAACTCGTGTCCCTGTCTCCGAGCCGCATGCTCGTGGTGCTGATCACGGACGCCGGCCGCGTCGACCAGCGGGTCGTCGAGCTCGCGCAGGGCGAGCGGGAACGGCTCGACGAGGTCGAGCTGGCGGAGCTCCGTGCGCGGATCAACGCGACCCTGGTCGGCAAGCTGCTCACCGACGTGGGCCCGACCCTGGAGGCGCTCGCCGAGCAGCTGCAGGTCGCGCAGCGCGCGGTGCTGGAGCGGGTGGCCTCGGCGCTCGCTGCGACCGTCGACGACCGCAGGCAGGACCGGCTCCTCCTCGCGGGCACCGCGAACCTCGCGCGGACCGAGCGCGACTTCCCCGGCAGCATCCTCCCCGTGCTCGAGGCGATCGAGGAGCAGGTCGTCATGCTGCGGCTGTTCCGCGAGATGGAGCTCGACGAGCGCGGCGTCTCGATCTCGATCGGGCGCGAGAACCCGCTCGTGGGCCTCGCGGAGACCTCGATCCTCGCGGGCGGCTACCGTTCGTCGGCCGGCGAGCTGGCCAGGATCGGCGTGCTCGGCCCGACGCGCATGGACTACTCGCAGAACATCGCCGCCGTGCGGGCCGTCGCCCGCTACCTGTCGAAGCTCCTCGGCGAGGAATGACCCACCCGGCCGCCAGGCGGCCACGACGTGTCGCCGCGACGGGTCGCGGTGACGAGGAGGGCCCACGTGGCTGACCACTACGAAGTGCTGGGCGTCGCCCGCGACGCCTCGGCCGACGAGATCAAGAAGGCGTACCGGCGGCTCGCCCGCCAGCTCCACCCCGACGTGAACCCGGGCCCGGAGGCCTCCGAGCGGTTCAAGGACGTGACGCACGCCTACGACGTGCTCTCCGATCCGCGGCAGCGGCAGGAGTACGACATGGGCGGCTCGCAGGGCGCCCAGTCGTTCGGGTTCGGGGACATCTTCGAATCGTTCTTCGGCGGCGGGATGCGCACCGGAGGGCCGAAGTCCAGGCAGGAGCGCGGGCAGGACGCCCTGCTCCGGGTCGAGATCGACCTCGAGGACGTCGTCTTCGGCACCCACCGGGACCTCGAGATCGACACCGCGGTGCTCTGCGACGTCTGCCACGGCGCCTGCACGCAGCCCGGCACCTCCGTCGCGACCTGCGACATCTGCCACGGCACCGGCCAGATCCAGCGCGCCGTCCGCTCGCTGCTCGGCAACGTGATGACCTCCACCCCCTGCACGGTGTGCCGCGGGTACGGCACGGTGATCCCGTACCCGTGCACCAACTGCGCCGGCCAGGGCCGGGTGCGCGCGCGCACGACCATCCCGGTCGACATCCCCGGCGGTGTCGAGACGGGGCTGCGCCTCCAGCTGGCGGGGATGGGCGAGGTCGGGCAGGCGGGCGGCCCCTCCGGCGACCTGTACCTCGAGATCAAGGTGCGCCATCACGACGTCTTCAGCCGTGCGGGCGACGACCTGCTCGCGACGCTGGAGGTGCAGATGACCGACGCGGTGCTGGGGACGACCGCGACGCTCGAGGGCCTCGACGGCCCGGTCGAGGTCGAGGTGAAGCCCGGCGTGCAGAGCGCCGAGGTCATCACCGTGCCCGCGCGCGGCATCACGCGGCTGCGCGGATCCGGCCGCGGCGACCTCCGCATCGGGGTGCAGGTGGTGACCCCCACGAAGCTCGACGCGAAGGCGACCGAGCTCGTGCGGCAGCTGGCCGGTCGCACCAAGCAGAAGCCGCCGCAGTTCGCGCACTTCCAGCAGGGCCTGTTCGCGAAGCTCCGCGACCGCTTCCTCGGCGTCTGATGACCATCTCCCGCCGCCCCGCTGGTCGAGCTGCGAGCGCAGCGGCCGGCGGGTCCACCCCGCGTCGGGTGAGTTCCGCTGGTCGAGGTGCGAGCGCAGCGAGCCTCGAGACCACCCCGCGCTGATGGCGCACTTCTACCTCGCATCGGCGCTCGACGCCGAGCACGCCGAGCTGACGGGCGAGGAGGCGCGGCACGCCGCGCAGGTCGCCAGGCTCCGCGTCGGCGAGCGGCTCTTCGTCGGTGACGGCGCCGGTCGGATCGCCGAGGCGGAGGCGATCGAGGTCGCACGCGACCGCGTCGCGCTCCGCGTGCTGGCGCTGCGCCAGGAGCCGGAACCCTTCCCGCGCATCGTGCTGGCGCAGGCCCTCGCCAAGGGCGGGCGCGACGAGGCCGCGATCCAGGCCGCGACGGAGCTCGGCGCCGCCGCCGTGATCCCGTGGCAGGCGGCACGCAGCGTCACGCGCTGGGCGGGCGCGAAGGTGGACGGCGGCGTCGCCCGCTGGTCCGCGATCGTGCGGGAGGCCGGGAAGCAGTCGATGCGGCCGTGGGCTGCGGAGGTGCGGCCGCTCGCGTCGACCGCCGACCTCGCCTCCCTCGCCGGGCGCACGAGGATGCTGCTGCTGGAGCCCGAGGCCGACACGCGCCTCGTCGACGTGGACGTCGCACCCGGACTCGAGCTCGTGCTGGTCGTCGGACCCGAGGGCGGCATCGCACCGGAGGAGCTCGAGCGCCTCTCCGGCGCGGGCGCGCTCCCCGTGCGGCTCGGGCCGCACGTGCTCCGCACGTCCACCGCGGGCCCCGCGGCGATCGCCGCGCTCGCCCCGAAGCTCGACCTCTGGCCCTGACCAGACGCCACGCGCGCGGGCGACGGACGCACCGCCCGGGTCAGTCCGTGCCGGACTCCATGGCGGCCGCGTCGAGCGCGTCCTCCGCGCTGTCGTCGTGACCGGAGGAGGCGATGCTCGCCGCCCGTCCCGCCTCGAGCTCGCCGACCAGCGCGTGCACGGTACCCCCGAACACCCCGAGCCCGTCGAAGTACTCGAGCTTCGCGCGAGAGTCCGCCAGGTCGAGGTTCCGCATCGTGAGCTGCCCGATCCGGTCGTTCGGGTCGAACGCGGCGTCCTCCGTGCGTTCCATCGACAACCGTTCCGGCTGGTAGGTCGCGTTCGGCGAGACGGTGTTCATGATCGTCCAGTCGTTGCCGCGCCGGAGACGCAGCGTGACCTCGCCCGTGATCGGCGCCCCGACCCAGCGCTGCAGCGACTGGCGGATCATCAGGGACTGCGGCTCGAGCCAGCGGCCCTCGTACAGCAGCCGACCGAGGCGGCGTCCGTCCGTCATGTAGGCGGCGAGCACGTCCTCGTTGTGGATGGCCGAGACGAGCCGCTCGTAGACGATGAACAGCAGCGCCATGCCCGGGGCCTCGTAGATGCCGCGGCTCTTCGCCTCGATGATCCGGTTCTCGATCTGGTCGGTCATCCCGAGCCCGTGCCGGCCGCCGATCGCGTTCACCGCCTCGACGAGGGCGACCGGGTCGTCGTACCGCTTCCCGTTCACGGAGACGGGACGACCGCGCTCGAACCCGACCGTCACGTCCTCCGGCTCGATCGCGACGTTCGGATCCCAGGCCTTCACGCCCATGATCGGCTCCACGAGCTCGATGGAGCTGTCGAGCTCCTCGAGCTTCTTCGCCTCGTGCGTCGCGCCCCAGATGTTCGCGTCCGTCGAGTACGCCTTCTCCGCGGAGGCGCGGTAGGGGAGCCCGCGCTCGGTCAGCCACGCCGACATCTCCGCCCGGCCGCCGAGCTCCTCGACGAACCGGCGATCGAGCCACGGCTTGTAGATGCGCAGGTCGGGGTTCGCGAGCAGGCCGTACCGGTAGAAGCGCTCGATGTCGTTGCCCTTGAAGGTCGAGCCGTCGCCCCAGATGGCGACGCCGTCCTCCTCCATGGCCTTCACGAGCATCGTGCCGGTCACCGCGCGGCCGAGCGGCGTCGTGTTGAAGTACGGCGTGCCGCCGGAGCGGATGTGGAAGGCGCCGCAGGCGAGCGCCGCGAACCCCTCCTCGACGAGCGCCGTTCGGCAGTCCACGAGCCGGGCGCCCTCCGCGCCGTACTCCTTGGCGCGCCCCGGCACCGACGGCAGGTCGGGCTCGTCGTACTGACCGAGGTTCGCGGTGTAGGCGAACGGGACGGCGCCGTGCTCGCGCATCCAGGCGACCGCGACGGAGGTGTCGAGCCCTCCGGAGAACGCGATGCCGACGCGCTTGCCGACGGGGAGGTCCGAGAGGATCTTCGACACGACCGTCGAAACTACCGTTCCGCGGCCCGCCCTCGCTCGCGCGCCCCTCGCGGGCTCTCCGGAGCGTCGGCGCGGCGACGTAGACTCCTCGGCCATGACGGAGCGCGTCGGCACGGAGCCCTCGGTGTTCACGCGCATCCTGCGCGGGGAGATCCCGAGCGAGATCGTGCTGCAGACCGACGACGTGTTCGTCATCCGCGACATCGCACCGCAGGCGCCGATCCACCTGCTCGTCATCCCGAAGACGGACGAGCATCCCGACGTCGTGTCGCTCGCGGCCCACGACCCGCGGCTCCTCGCGCACATGGTCGAGGTCGCGAACGTCGCCGCCGCCCAGGCGGGCGCGACCGACTTCCGCCTCATCTTCAACACCGGGGCGGGCGCCGGCCAGACCGTCTTCCACGTCCACGCGCATGTCCTCGCCTCGCAGGCCGTCCCGCTCGGGGAGCGGACGATGGCGGGCGGCATGCCCGCGGGAGAGGGCGCGTGACGGACGCCGACGACCTGCGCCCGACCGCGGGCCGGACCTCCTCCTCCGTGACCCGCCGCTACCCGGCCGCGGCGTCCGAGACGCGCACGATGTCCGTGGACGGCATCGCGATGGTGCGCCTCCTCGGCCCGCAGGACCGGTTGCTCGGGCAGATCGAGCACCAGTTCCCGCTGGTCGAGGTGCTCGTGCGCGGCAACGAGATCACGCTCGACGGCGAGCCCGGGCAGGTCGCCGCGGCCCAGCGCCTCATCGAGGAGCTCCTGCAGATGGTCCGCAACGGCCACGAGCTCGCGCCCGTCGACGTCGACTCGTCCGCGCGGATCCTCGAGGGCGACCGCGACTCGCATCCCTCCGAGCTGCTGGGGCAGGCGATCCTCACCGCGCGCGGGCGCGCGATCCGCCCGAAGACGCTCGGTCAGAAGGCCTACGTCGAGGCCATCGACCACAACACGATCACCTTCGGCATCGGGCCGGCCGGCACGGGCAAGACGTACCTCGCGATGGCGAAGGCCGTGCAGGCCCTCACCCGCAAGCAGGTCAACCGCATCATCCTGACGCGGCCGGCCGTGGAGGCGGGCGAGCGGCTCGGGTACCTGCCCGGCACGCTGACGGACAAGATCGACCCGTACCTCCGCCCGCTCTACGACGCGCTGAACGAGATGATGGATCCGGAGCTCGTCCCGAAGCTCATGGCGACCTCCACGATCGAGGTGGCACCGCTCGCATACATGCGCGGCCGCACGCTCAACGACTCCTTCGTGGTGCTCGACGAGGCCCAGAACACCACGCCGGAGCAGATGAAGATGTTCCTCACACGGCTCGGGTTCAACTCGAAGATGGTCGTCACGGGCGACATCACCCAGGTCGACCTGCCCGGCAACGTCTCCGGCCTCCGCACCGTGCAGCGCATCGTGACGGGCATCGAGGACATCCACTTCTCGATGCTCGGCAGCGAGGACGTCGTGCGGCACTCGCTCGTCGGCCGCATCGTCGACGCGTACAGCCGGTACGACGAGGAGCGGCTCGCGCTCGCGGCCGCGCGGCGCAGCGAGCGGATCGAGCGGGACGGCGCGGAGGCGGGCCCCTCCCGTCCTCCCACGGACTTCCGTCCTCCGCAGAACCGGGCGGAGCGGCGAGCGCAGGACCGCGGCGACGGGCGGCACCGATGAGCGTCGAGCTGAACAACGAGTCGGGGATCCCCGTCGACGAGGCCGCGATCCAGCGGCTCGTGACCTTCGGTCTCGACCTCCTGCACGTCCACCCGGACGCGGACGTCGCCATCCTGTTCGTCGACGAGGCGGCGATGGAGCAGCTGCACGTGCAGTGGATGGACGAGCCCGGGCCGACCGACGTGCTCAGCTCCCCGATGGACGAGCTGCGGCCGGGCACCGCCGACGCACCGACCCCCGCGGGCCTGCTCGGCGACATCGTGGTGTGCCCCCAGGTCGCGGAGGCGCAGGCGAAGACGGCCGGCCACTCCGTCCTCGACGAGATCAAGCTGCTCACCGCGCACGGCCTGCTCCATCTGCTCGGCTTCGATCACGCCGAGCCCGAGGACGAGCGCGAGATGTTCGGGGTGCAGCGCGACATCCTGGTCGGCTTCGCGGTGCAGGAGAAGCAGCAGAAGCGGGTATGACCGCCCTCCTCCTCGTCGCCGCCCTCGTGCTCGTCGCGATCGGCGGCCTCCTCGCCGCGTGCGACGCCGCGATGGTCACGCTGTCGCGGGCGGAGCTGCAGGAGACCGCGATCCGCGCCCGGTTCCGCGTCTCGCTGCTCGCGATCGCCGCCGACACCGGGGCGCACATCAACGCGGTGAACTTCCTCCGGGTGCTCGCGGAGACGAGCGCCGCGGTGCTCGTCACGCTCGCGTTCGCGGGGATCGTCGCGAACCCGTGGCTCGTGCTCCTGATCGCGGCGGTGATCATGACCGGCGTGTCGTTCGTGCTGGTCGGCGCGAGCCCCAGGAGCGTCGGTCGGACCCACCCTCGGGTGCTGCTGCGGGTCACCGCCCCGCTCGTGCACCTGTCCCGCGTGATCCTCGGGCCGCTCGCCAACCTGCTCGTGTGGCTCGGCAACCGGGTGACGCCCGGTCGCGCCCGCGCCGCCTCCACGTTCACGTCGGAGGAGCAGCTGCTCAGCATGGTCGACGAGGCGACCGAGCTCGACGTGCTCGAGCAGGACGACCGCGAGCTGATCCACTCGATCTTCGAGTGGGGCGACACCGCGGTGCGCGAGGTCATGGTGCCGCGCACCGACATGGTGACGATCGAGGCCACGGCGAAGCCGGAGAAGGCGATGCGGCTGCTCCTCGACCGAGCCCTCTCCCGGGTGCCGGTGCGGGCCAAGGACGCGGACGACATCGTCGGCGTGCTGCACCTCCGGGACGTGGCCCGGGTGCTCACCGAGCACCCGAAGAAGGGACCGAAGGCGCCGACGGCCGCCGAGCTGGCGCGGCCGGTGCTGTTCGTGCCCGACTCGAAGAAGGCCGACGAGACCCTGCGGCAGATGCAGCAGGCGTCGAACCATCTCGCGATGGTGGTCGACGAGTACGGCGGCATCGCGGGCCTCGTCACGCTCGAGGACCTGATCGAGGAGCTCGTCGGCGACATCACCGACGAGTCCGACCGCGAGGCGCCGGAAGCGGTCGAGCTCGGGGAGCGCACGTGGCTCGTCCCGGCGCGGATGCAGCTGGACGAGCTCTCCGACCTGGTCGGCATCGCGATCGAGGACGAGGACGTCGACTCCGTCGGCGGCCTGCTGACCAAGCATCTCGACCGGCTGCCGATGCTCGGCGACCGGGTGGAGGTCGACGGGCTCCGGCTGACCGCGGATTTCATCGAGGGGCGTCGGCGCGGGCTGAGCCGCGTGCGCGTCGAACGGATCGCTGCGAACGACGAGCAGTCGGAGGAGGACGCGAAGGTGCTGGGAGCATGAGCGATGCGGGGTTCCGGTCGGGGTTCCTGACCTTCGTCGGACGTCCGAACGTGGGCAAGTCGACGCTGATGAACGCCCTGGTGGGCGAGAAGGTCGCGATCACCTCGCCGAAGCCGCAGACGACGCGGCGCGCGATCCGCGGGATCGTCAACCGTCCAGAGGGGCAGCTCGTGGTGGTGGACACCCCCGGCATGCATCGACCGAGGACCCTGCTCGGCGAGCGGCTCAACGACGTGGTGGCCACCACGCTGTCCGACGTCGACGTGGTCGGCTTCTGCGTGCCGGCGGGCGAGCCGATCGGTCCAGGCGACCGCTTCCTCCACGGTCGCCTCGACGAGGCGCCCAGGGCGAAGCGGATCGCGATCGTCACGAAGATCGACGCGGTGCCGAGGGACCGGGTCGGGGACCAGCTGCTCGCGGTGAGCCGGTTGGGGGAGTGGGACAGCATCATCCCGGTGTCCGCGCAGGACGGCATCCAGCTCGACGTGCTGGCGCAGGAGGCGCTCCGGCTGATGCCCGAGGGGCCGGCGCTGTACCCCGCGGAGGCGGTCACCGACGAGACGCTCGAGCAGCGCGTCTCGGAGCTGATCCGTGAAGCCGCACTCGCGGGTGCGCGCGAGGAGCTGCCGCACTCGCTCGCGGTCACGATCGACGACATCGAGGAGGAGGACGGGCTCACCCGGATCTTCGCCAACGTCTGGGTGGAGCGCGACAGCCAGCGGATCATCATGATCGGCCGGAAGGGTGCCCGTCTGAAGGAGGTCGGTTCCGCGGCCCGAGCGCAGATCGAGCCGCTCGTCGGCACGAAGGTGTTCCTCTCCCTCCACGTGAAGGTCGCGAAGGAATGGCAGCGCGACCCGAAGCAGCTCGGCCGCCTCGGCTTCTGACCCGCGCCCCCGCCCGATGGTCGAGGTGCGAGCCTCGAGGCCATCGCGCCTGTCGCGGGTGTCGGGGTGATCTCGAGGCTCGCTGGCGCTCGCACCTCGATCACCGGGTGGGCGACGTGCGGGCGGTGTGCGCCTTGCGCCGGTCGTCGTGTCGAGTGATTCCGATGGTCGAGGTGCGAGCGCAGCGAGCCTCGAGGCCATCTCGGAGCCCGTCCCCGACCGCCGTCGTACCCCCGTGCGAGACTTCTCGACCGCGTTCCGTGGTATGCCGAAACACCGCCACGATCAGCATGTTCTCAGCCCGGGACGCGCGTCGTTCGGGTAGTATCGAAGGCGTGTTCGGAGGTCCGGAGTTCGACGGTGGGGCAGTGCTCGACGCACTCGTCCCCGACCCGAGGCCCGGCTGGCTCGGTCCACTGCGATGGGAGTTCGACGAGCGCGGCGATCTGGTCCCGCGGCCGCTGTGGGCGCTGGCCGACGGCGAGGTCGCGGTCGTCGAGGACGCGACGCCGGAGGAGTCCCGGGAGGCCTGGCAGGCCGCCGCCGAGTGGACGCAGGACGAGCTCGACGACATCGAGACCTGCGTCCGGGTGCAGCACGTGCGCCAGTCGCGCGCCCTGCTGCTCGCGTACCGGACCTCCCTCCGGGACGCCGCGGTGCGGTTCGGTGCGGCGGAGGGGCGCCGCGACTCGCGAGCGGCGCGACTGTTCTTCCGGCAGACCGCGTTGCAGCTGGGGATGCGTCCCGGCCAGGTGTCGCATCGCATCGACGCGATCGAGACGCTGCAGATCTCGCTGCCGCGCATCTGGCGCGAGTACGTCTCGTGGGGCGCGTCCTGGCAGGCGGTCGACCTCGCCGTCCGGATGACCGACGGGCTGACCGCGGAGCAGCGCGACGCGTTCGACGAGCGGACCGCGCGTGTGGTCGGAACCACGCCGTTCGCGTCCCTGAAGAAGAAGCTCCGGAAGATCCGCGCGGATGTGCGGAAGGGGGACGCCGCCGAGGTGGCGAAGACCGTGCACGAGCGCCGCTCGCTGACAGTGGACCACGGGCTCGACGGCGAGGGATCGCTCACCGTCACCGGGCCGATCGTGGACATCGTCGCGATGGAGAGCGCGATCCGGCTCGGCGCCATCGCCGCCCACGGTGCCGAGGACGAGACGCGCACGCTCGGCCAGCTGCAGTACGACATCGCGCGGGACCTGATCCTCGAGGGCGCGAAGACGGCGGCCGACCCGTCCAGCACCACCGCGGCCGTGCCGGCTCGGAAGGGCGTCGTGCCGAAGGTCGTCGTGACCGTCCCGGTGCTCAGCCTGCTCGGGCACACCGACGAGCCGGCCAGGCTCGAGGGCTACGGTCCGATCGACCCCGAGTCCGCACGGCGGCTCGCCGCGGCCGCCCCCTCGTTCCACCGCCTCCTGACCCACCCGGTCACCGGCGTTCGGCTCGACCTCGACCGCACCACCTACGCGCCCCCCGCGGATCTGCGCCTGTGGGTGCAGCTGCGGGACGACGTCTGCCGGTTCCCCGGCTGCGAACGCCCGGCGCACTCGTGCGACATCGACCACGCGCAGGAATGGCATCAGCTCGGGGTCACGAAGGCGACGAACCTCGTGTCGCTGTGCCGAGACGATCACAACGGGAAGTCGGCGGGGCTCGTGGCCGAGCGCCTCCGCGAGGACGACGGCGTCGACTGGGAGACCCTGTGGGGCCGCATCCTCTCGGACCCGCCGCCCGACCCGTTCGACCCGGTTCCACCGGACCTGCTCGACGAGCTCGACGACTGCCCCTTCTAGCGCCGGGTCCGCCGGCGTGTCCGGATCGAGCGTCGATCCGCGTGCAGCGCTCGTGCGCCGCTGTCCGACCCGTGCCCCGAGCGCCCGGAGGCCCGGGTCGCTCCGAAGTGCACCGACGGCAGCGCCGCCGGGCTGATCGCGGTCATCCCGGAGGATGATTCGGGTGCCGATCCCGGGCGCGGCCGCGCTCCCTCGACCTAGCCTGACGCCGTGCAGGTTCCCCAGGTGCTCAGGGCCGCCGTCCTCGACGAGCGGGTCCGGTTCGGCTTCGCGTGCGTCGTCGCGTTCAGCTGGTACGTCGCCGGGATCCTGGGCGAGGCGGGGCAGAACGCGGCTCCGGCCGTGGTCATCGGTGTGCCGGCTGCGCTCGTCGTGATCTGGTGGCGGGTCCGTCCGACTCGAGCGCTGGTCCTGTCGGCGGTCGCCCTCCTGCTCGTCCCGATCATCGCGATGTCCTCCGGGCGGAGCGCGCTGATCCTCGCGTCGACGGGCTGGTTCGCGGTCCTCGGCGCCTCGGCCTCGTTCGACCGCCGTCTGCGCTGGGCGGGAGCGGGGCTGGCGGCCGCGGACGTGCTGGTGGTGCTGGTCGCGACGTTCGGCTACGGATCCGAGTTCCTCTTCGTGTTCGCCGCGTTCTCCATGGCGGTCGCGGTCGGGCTCGGCTGGCTGTGGCGACAGTCGCGGGTGTCGACCGCCCTCCGCGAGCGCCTCGAGGTCACGACCGCCCGCAGCGAAGCGGCCGAGCGGGACATCCTGCTCGAGCTGGAGCGGAACCGCATCGCCCGGGAGGTGCACGACGTGGTGGCGCATTCGCTCGCCGTCGTGATCGCGCAGGCGGACGGCGCGAGGTTCGCGGCGGAGGCGCGCCCCGAGTCCGTCGCTCCGGCCCTCGAGGCGATCTCGGACACCGCCCGGCGGGCGCTCGGCGAGGTCCGCACGATGCTGCACGACCTCCGCACCAGCGGGGAGGGCGCGGTCATCCCGGGCCCGGACGACCTCGCGGGGCTCGTGGAGGGGATCAGGGCGCTCGACGTGCACGTGGAGGACGCGACGTTCGGCGAGCCCGGACGGCTCGACGAGCGGAGCGGGCTCGCGCTGTACCGGATCGCGCAGGAGGCGCTGACGAACGCGATGCGGCACGGCGACCGGAGCGAGCCGGTCGGGTTCGAGCTCGACTGGGGAGCACGGGAGGTGGTGCTGGTCGTCACGAACGCGGTCCCGATGGACGCGGTGCCGGCGAGCGAGCGCGCCGGGCACGGGGTGACCGGCATGCTCGAGCGCGCCGCGGACGCCGACGGCGACTGCTCGGCGGGGATCGGCAGCAACGGCCGGTACCGCGTCCGGGTCGCGCTCCCCGTCGTGAGGGGCACCGGCTCCGAACCGGCCCCCGACGCCACGACGAGGACCGACTCGCTCGCCGAGCTGTTCGCGCCGCTGACCGTGCACCGTGCCTGAGGCGCCGATCCGGATCGTCGTCGTCGACGACCAGGCGCTGTTCCGGTCCGGCCTCCGGATGCTGCTCGACTCCCAGCCGGACCTCGACGTGGTCGGGGAGGCGGCGGACGGCCAGGCCGCGCTCGCCGAGGTGGCGCGCACCGATCCCGACGTGGTGCTCATGGACGTGCGGATGCCGGGGATGGACGGCGTCACCGCGACCGAGCACCTGGCCGCCCGGGGCGCGCGCCCGAAGGTCCTCGTGCTCACCACGTTCGATCTCGACGAGGGGGCGGCCCGCGCCCTCCGCGCGGGCGCCTCCGGGTTCGTGCTGAAGGACGCGAGACCGGAGTTCCTGCTCGCGGCGGTCCGCACGGTGCACGCGGGCGCCGCGGTCATCGCGCCGGCCGCGATCGGGCACCTCCTCGAGACGTTCGGCACCGGGCGGCCCCATCGCGACGACGCGCTGACCGTCCTGAGCCCTCGCGAGCGGGAGATCTACGATCTCGCCGGGCGCGGCCTCAGCAACGCCGAGATCGCGGCGCACGAGTACGTCAGCGAGGCGACCGTGAAGACCCATGTGTCGCGTGTGCTCGCGAAGCTGGGGCTCCGCGACCGGGTGCAGCTCGTGGTGCACTGGCACGGCGGCTGAGGCCGGTCCCGAGCCGGCGCCGAACGGGTACGCAGGGTGCGGACCGCGATGCGAGATCGTTGCGGTTCGCGCACACCGGGCGGCGCGGATCGCCCGCACCATTGGACGACGCCGCAAGCGGCGGGAGGAGAGGAAGACCGAGCATGCCGACCTGGCTCAGCGCGATGCCGATCGAGCAGCAAGCGGTGCTCGTCCCGGTGTACCTCGTCGCCGCGGCCCTGCTGGTCGTCCTCCTGGTGCCGCGCATCGGCACGGCCTGGCGGCTGCGCACGCGGATCGGCGTCATGGCCCTCGCGAGCGGCATCGGTGCGCTCGTCGGCTGGCTCGCGGTCTGGTGGACCGTGGACGTCCAGGACCTGTTCGGTGCGCCCGCCTCGGACGTGATCCGCGGGGCGGCGACCGCCGCCGGTGCGGGGCTGGGGCTCGCCGTGGTCAACCTGTTCGGCACCAGGTGGTGGCGCAAGGTGATCGCGGTGCTCGCCGTCCCGGCGCTCATCGCGGGCGCCGGGCTCATGATCAACCGGGACGTGGCGTACTACCCGCGCTTCGGGGACGTGTTCGGCATCACCGGGGTGAAGAACCTGGCGCTGAGCCAGGGGAGCGTCGCCGGGCGATCGCTCAGCTCGTGGCTGCCGCCCGCCGGGATGCCGAAGCAGGGCACGCTCGGGACGGCGGACATCCCCGGCACCGTGTCGGGGTGGCACGCCCGACCGGCGTGGATCTACCTCCCGCCGGCCGCGCAGGTGAAGCACCCGCCGAAGCTGCCCGTGGTCGTCGCGTTCTCCGGAGAGCCGGGTGGACCGTCCGACGTGTTCCTCGCGGGGAACATGCAGCAGCGGCTCGACGCCCTCGCCGCGAAGCACCGCGGGGTGGCGCCGATCGTCGTCGTGCCAGATCAGCTCGGCGCCTCGACGAAGAACCCGATGTGCGTGAACTCCAAGCTCGGGAACGTCGCCACGTACGTCACGGTCGACGTGCGCGACTGGATCCTCCAGCACCTGCCCGCTTCGACGGACCGGCGGGCGTGGACCGTAGCGGGCTTCTCGGAGGGGGCGACCTGCGCCGTGCAGTTCGTGAGCGCCGATCCGGCGATCTTCGGCTCGGCGATCGCCGTGTCCCCGGAGGTCGGTCCCCTCAACGGCTCGGTCGCGCACACGATCGCGGTCGGCTTCGGAGGGAGCAGGAAGCGCTACCTCGCCTCGATGCCCGTGGCGGTCATGCACCGCACGAAGCGCTATCCGGCCACCGCGATCGCCTACAGCGTCGGGCAGAACGACCGTCGGTACGGGAAGGACGCGGGCACGCTCGCTGCGGCGTCCCGCGCGGTCGGCATGCACGTCTCCTACCGGGTCCTGCCGAACCTCGCGCACAACTGGAACACCGGCGCCGCCGGCCTCGACTACGGCCTGCAGGTCCTCGCGTCCTGGTGGCGCCTGCCGTGAGCACCGGCGACGCTCCGGACCGGGGCGGGCGCCGCGGGATCGGTCGAGCCGGGGCGATGGCGGCCGCCACGGGCCGCTTCCTCCGGGCCCGCCCGGTGGCCGTATCGCTCGCGATCGTCACGCTGCTCGCGACCGTCGCGAGCGGCTCCGCCCTGATCGGCCCGAGCGCGGCCGTCCGGGCCGCGGCCGGGCTCGGGCCGGACGGGCTGTGGGCGCACGGCCGCGTCGCACCGCTCGTCACCAGCGTCCTCGTCGCTCAGGGGCTCGCCGAGCTCCTGCTCGTCCTCGCGACGCTGGTCCTGGTGGTCGGGACGGCCGAGCGGGTGCTCGGCCACGGCCGCACGCTCGTCGCGTGGCTCGCCACGGCCGTGGCCGGTGGCCTGGTCGGCACGGCGCTGCAGGAGGCGGGTCTGCTCGCGCGCGGGGTCTGGACCACCCCGCCGCTGACGCTGCGCGTCTTCCACCCGGAGACGCCGGTGCTCGGGGTGCTGCTCGCGGCCACCGCGTTCAGCGGTCCGCTCTGGCGGCGGCGGATCCGCTTCGGCGTGCTCGCGGCCCTGATCGTCCTGCTGCTCTACTCGGGCCAGCCCGAGGACCTCTACCACCTCCTCGGGGCGCTGAGCGGGCTCGCGCTCGGCGTCGCGTTCGGCAGGCGGCTGCCGCGGCTCGAGGTGCCCCGCACGTCCCACCAGGAGACCAGGGCGCTGCTGGCGACGGTCGTCGTCATCGGCGCGGTCGGCCCGCTCATCGCCGTCGTGCAGCCCGCCGGCTACGGCCTGCTCCGGCCGCTCGGGCGGCTGTTCCAGGATCCGCTCCCCATCGGCGACATCGTCCTCGACCGCTGCGAGCTCCGCTTCCCGGAGGCCCTGTGCGCGCGCGCCGCCACGGTGGCCCCGCTCCAGTGGTCGGGCACGGTCGCGCTCGCGCTGCTGCCGCTCGTCGTGCTGCTCGTCGCGGCGGTGGCGATCGAGCGCGGGCGCCGGATCGGCGCCTGGCTCGCGGTCGCCGTGAACGGCCTGCTCGCCGCGCTCGGCGCCGTCTACTACGGCCTGCTCCCGGCGCTCCGCGATCCCGATCGCCTCGTGCAGATGCGCGGCGACCTCACCCTGCAGTCGGCGCTCGCGGTCCTCGTGCCGCTCGGGGTCGCCGTCGCGGCCTTCGTGCTGCGCCGCAACTGCCCGGTGCTGCCGTCGCGTCGCGCGTTCAAGGTCGGCGTCGGCGCCGTCGTGGGCGTCACGGCCGCGCTCGTCGCGACGGACCTCATCGTCGGGGCGCTGGTGCCGGCCCAGTTCTTCCCGCGCGCGAACGTCCTCGTGCTCCTGCGGACCCTGCCCGAGCGGTTCGTGCCCGTCGGCTTCCTGCACGGCGGCGGCGGCCTGCTGCCGATCGGGCCGCTCGCGGCGCTGCTGCAGGGCTGGGTCGGTGCCGGGTCCTGGGCCGCCGTGCTCGCCGTGACCGTCGCCCTCGCGACGAGGGCGGGGAGCCCGGTGACGGGTCGCGAGCAGGCGCGCCTGCGCGAGCTCCTCCGGGTCGGCTCGATGGGCTCGGTCGCATGGATGACGACCTGGAGCGGCAACCGGACCTGGTTCAGCCAGGACGGCCGCCATGCGATCGCCTACCGGCAGGGCGCGGGCGTCGCGCTCACCCTCGGCGCGCCGGTCGGGGACCGGGAGGGGACCGCGGCCGCAGCGCACGAGTTCGCGCTGCACTGCGGCGACCGCGGGCTGGTGCCCGCGTTCTACACCGTCGATCCCGCGTTCCTCCGCGGCCTCCGCGAAACCGGCATGGCGTGGTCGTCGCTCGAGGTCGGCGACGACACCCTGATCGATCCCGAGGCGTTCACGCTGCGCGGCAAGCACTGGCAGGACATCCGGTCGTCGTTCAACCGCGCGGAGCGGGCCGGGATCCGGGCCGAGTGGACCGACTGGGCCTCCCTGCCGCTCGGGCAGCGGCGTCAGATCGAGGCGATCAGCGAGGAGTGGGTGGCCGACCGGCGCCTGCCCGAGCTCGGGTTCACCCTGGGTGCGCTGCCGGAGCTCCGCGACCGCGACGTGCGCCTGATGCTCGCGGTCGGTCCGGAGGACCGGGTCGAGGCGTTCACCTCCTGGCTCCCCACGTGGCGGGACGGCCGTCCCGTCGGCCTGACCCTCGATGTGATGCGCAGACGCGCCGGCTCGATGAACGGCGTGATGGAGTTCATCATCGCGTCGGTGGTCGGTCTCGCGCGGGAGCAGGGCCTCTCCTTCGTGAGCCTCTCGGTCGCGCCGCTCTCCGGGGCCGGCGGGGACGAGCCCGTGCAGCGGATGCTCGGCGGCGTCGCGCGGATGCTGGAGCCCGCGTACGGGTTCGCGTCCCTCGCGGCGTACAAGGAGAAGTTCAAGCCCGTGCACCGGCCGCAGCTGCTCGTGTTCCCGGACGCGGTCGCGCTGCCCGCCATCTCGCTCGCGATCGCGATGGCCTACCTGCCCGATCGATCGCTGCGGGCGCTCGCCCGCGCGATCGGCGCGATCCGGGCCGAGAGCGAGCCGGCCGCCGCTCCTCCCGCCCGCGACCGGGGAGCCGGCGCCGTCTCGGGTCGCGGTTGACCTGCTCGCCGACGGCGGCGTTCGCACCTGCGTGCACGCCACCTGACCGGCCTGCGCGCGCCGCCGCGTTCGCACGGTCGGGCCCGGATAGCGTTCCGTGGCCCTCCGTCGGGCTGGCCCGTCCCCGATGAGAAGGAGCTGCGCGCGGTGCAGAACTGGTTCAACGATCTGCCGATCGAGGCGACCCGGGTCCTCCTGCCCGTCTACCTCCTCGCCGCGGTCCTGCTGATCGTGCTCGCGACGCCCGTGATCGGGTGGCGCGGGCGGATGCGCTACCGGCTGGGGCGGCTCGGGCTGCTCGCCGGGATCGGTGCCCTCGCCGGCTGGCTGCTCGTGTACTGGGTCGTCGACGTGCAGGACGTCTTCGGTGCCCCCGCCTCCGATGTCATCCGGGGAGCCGCGACCGCGGGCGGCGCCGGGATCGGCATCACCGTCGGGAACCTGGTCCGCAGCCGCTGGTGGCGGAAGGTGCTCGCCGTCGTCGGCGTGCTCGTGTTCGCCGCCTCCGCGGGTCTGATGATCAACCGGGACGTCGCCTACTACCCGAAGCTCGGCGACGTGTACGGGGTGACCGGTGTCGGCTCGCTCGCGCTCGACCCGGTGCACGGCGATCGGCGGTCCCTCGCGAACTGGCGCCCGCCTGCGGACATGCCGTCGAGCGGCATCGTCAGCACCGCGCGGATCCCCGGCACGGTCTCGAAGTTCCAGGCCCGGGATGCGTGGATCTACCTGCCGCCGGCCGCGCGGGTGAAGAACCCGCCCCGACTCCCGGTCATGATCGCGTTCCCCGGGCAGCCCGGAGGTCCTTCGGACGTCTTCCTGGCCGGGAACATGCAGGCCCGGCTCGACGCGCTGGCAGCCAAGCACAAGGGCATCGCGCCGATCGTCGTCGTGCCCGACCAGCTCGGGTCGTACGACGCCAACCCGATGTGCCTCAACTCGCCGCTCGGGCAGGTCAAGACCTACGTGCTCGTCGACGTGCGCGACTGGGTGCTGCGCAACCTGCCGGTCTCGCCGTCGCGCACGGAGTGGTCGGTCGCGGGCTTCTCGGAGGGCGCGACCTGCGCCGTGCAGTTCGCGACCGAGGCCCCCGCCGTCTTCAGCTCGTTCGTCGCCGTGTCGCCCGAGCTCGGGCCGCTGAACAAGTCGGTGGCGCACACGATCAAGGTCGCGTTCAAGGGCAACCGGGCCGCCTACGAGGCGGCGCTCCCGATCACGGTGATGCGCAAGGTCAAGCACTACCGGGCGACCCGCGCGGTCTACAGCGTCGGCGCGCTCGACACCCGCTACGGCAAGGACGCCGGCGACCTCGCCGTGGTCTCGCGCGAGGTCGGCATGCGGGTCTCCTACCGCGTGCTGCCGGATCTCGCGCACAACTGGAACACGGGCGCCGCCGGGCTCGACTTCGGGCTGCAGCAGCTCGTGTCCTGGTGGAAGCTGCCGTGAGCGGTTGGGTACGGGACCGCGCCGTCGCCCTGACGCTCGCGGTGGTCACCCTGGTGGCCGCGGTGACCACCGGTTCGGCGCTGCGCGGCCCGGGGCCCGCGGTCCGGGCGCAGCTCGGGCTCGGCGTCGACGGGCTCGTGCACGGTCGCGTGCAGACGCTCGTGACGAGCGTCCTGCTCGCGGGGAGCGGCCCCGAGCTGCTGCTCGCGCTCGCCGCCATCGTGCTCGTCGTGGGGGCCTGCGAGCGCCTCATCGGGCACGGCCGGGTCCTGCTCGCGTGGATCGCGACCGCGGTGCTCGGGGGTGCCGCCGGCACGGTGCTGCAGGGCGCCGGCCTGCTCGCCCACGGGTTCTGGACGACGCCGCCCGCGACCCTGCTCGTGCTGCACCCGGAGACCCCGGTGCTGGGCGTGCTCCTCGTCACGAGCGCGTTCATGGGCCCGCTGTGGCGGCGCCGCATCCGCGTCGTCGGACTCGCCGCCCTCCTCGTGCTGCTCCTGTACTCCGGGCAGCCGGAGGACCTGGACCACCTCGCCGGTGCCGTCGTGGGCCTCCTGCTCGGCCTGCTGCTCACCAGGCGGCGAGCGCGCATCGAGTTCCTCCGCAGCTCCCACCACGAGACCAGAGGACTCCTCGCGGCGGTCGTCGCGGTCGCCGCGCTCGGGCCGGTCGTCGCGGTGCTGCAGCCGCGCGGGTACGGGCTGCTGCGTCCGCTCGGCCGGCTCTTCCGCGACACGCTCCCGCCCCAGGGCCGCATCCGCTCGTGCGCCGACGTGATCGGGACCGCGCAGTGCCTCAGAGGGGATCAGCTCGCGCACCTGAACGGGCCCGGCGCGCTGCTGCTGCCCGTCCTGCCGCTGCTCGTCCTGCTCGTCGCCGCGTTCGCGATCCAGCACGGGCGACAGGTCGGCATCTGGCTCGCAGCGGGGGTCAACGGCCTCCTGGCGCTGCTCGGCGCCGTCTACTACGGCCTGTACCCGGTCCTCGGCGACGCGGATCAGATCCAGGACCTCCGCGGCCAGGTGACCGTCCAGTCCGCGCTCGCGGTGCTCGTTCCCCTCTCGATCGCGGTCGCGGCGGTGCTGCTGCGGCGGCACTGCCCGGTGCTGCCGGAGCGCCGCGTCCTCGTGCTCGCCGCGACCGTGCTCGGGGCCGCCGTCGTCGCCGCGGGAGCGCTCTTCGTCGGGGTCGGGGTGCTGCTGCGCGGCCAGTTCAGCCCCGCGCCGACGCCGGCCGATCTGCTCGTCGAGCTCCCGCAGCGCTTCGTGCCCGTCGGGTTCCTCCGCTTCCGCCGCATCGACTTCGTGCCGATCGGGCCCGCCGCGCGGATCCTCGACGGATGGGTCGGCGTGCTGCCCTGGCTCGCCCTCCTGCTGGTCGCGGTCGCGCTCACCGGCAGCGTGCGTCGGACGACCGGGGTGGCGGCCGGGACGCGGCTGCGCGCCGTCCTCCGCGGCGGCGCGGGCGGCTCGCTCTCCTGGATGACCACCTGGCCCGGCAACCGCACCTGGTTCAGCGCCGACGGGCGGCACGCGATCGCCTATCGCGAGGGCTCCGGCGTCGCCCTCACCGTGGGCGAGCCGGCAGGCCCGGCGGACGGGCGCGAGGAGGCGGCGAGGGCGTTCGCCGTCGACTGCGACGACCGGGGGCTCATCCCCGCGTTCTACTCGGTCGGCCCCGACTTCGCTGACGCGCTCGGCGGGAGCGGCGCGGCCTGGGCCACGGTCGAGGTCGGCGAGGACACGGTCATCGATCCCGCGGCGTTCACGATGAAGGGCAAGCACTGGCAGGACGTGCGGTCCTCGTTCAACCGGGCCGACCGGGCCGGGATCCGGTCGGTGTGGACGGACTGGTCGTCGCTGCCGATCGGGCAGCGCACGCAGGTGGAGGCGATCAGCGAGGAGTGGGTCGCCGAGAAGCGGCTGCCGGAGCTCGGCTTCACCCTCGGCGGCATCGAGGAGCTCACCGACCCGGACGTGCACCTCATGCTCGCGGTCGGCCCCGGCGACCGGGTGGAGGCGGTGACCTCCTGGCTCCCCACGTGGGAGGAGGGTGAGCCCGCCGGGCTGACGCTCGACTTCATGCGCCGTCGTCCCGACTCGATGAACGGGGTCATGGAGTTCGTGATCGCCTCCGTCGTCGGCATCGCCCAGCAGCGCGGACTGCGCTTCGTCAGCCTCTCCGTCGCGCCGCTCGCGGGCGTCGGCGCCGATCAGGACGACCGCCTCCAGCGGCTCCTCGGCGGCATGGCGAACCTGCTCGAGCCGGCATACGGCTTCGCGTCCCTCGCCGCGTACAAGGAGAAGTTCAAGCCGGAGCACCGGCCCCAGGTGCTCGCGTACCCGGACGCCGTCGCCCTGCCTGCGATCGGCGTCGCCGTGGCCCGCGCCTATCTGCCCGACATCGGCCTGGCCGGGTTCGGTCGGGTGCTCGGGGCGCTCCGTCCCGAGGTGCCGGACGAGCGGAGGGCCGCCCGGGCGACGCAGCGCTGACCCGGCCCGCGGGCGCGAGTGGTACCGTGGCCGACGTGCTGACGGCGCTCCTCCTCCTTCGCTGCCGCGACGAGGCCTAACACTCCAGGCCCTCCTCGTCGCGGAGTCCTCGCGTTGGCCGGACCCGACGAGTCGAAGGAATCGCTCTCATGCAGAACCGGCAGCAGCCGTCCCCGATGCCGACGCATCGGTACCGCCCGTACCTGGACCAGTTCCGGGTCGACCTGCCCGACCGCACCTGGCCGGGCAATCGCATCACCACCGCGCCGCGCTGGTGCGCCGTCGACCTCCGGGACGGCAACCAGGCGCTCATCGACCCGATGAGCCCCGAGCGCAAGCGCATCATGTTCGACCTGCTCGTGCGGATGGGCTACAAGGAGATCGAGGTCGGCTTCCCCTCCGCGAGCCAGACCGACTTCGACTTCGTCCGCAGCCTCATCGACGAGGGGGCGATCCCCGACGACGTCACCATCCAGGTGCTGACCCAGGCGCGCGAGCACCTGATCGCGCGGACGTACGAGTCGATCGCCGGCGCGAAGCAGGCGATCGTCCACCTGTACAACTCGACCTCGGTCCTGCAGCGCGACGTGGTGTTCCGCACCGACCGGCAGGGGATCATCGACATCGCCGTGGAGGGCGCGAAGCTCTGCAAGCGGTACGAGGCGACGGTGCCGGGCACGACCGTCTACTACGAGTACTCGCCCGAGTCCTACACGGGCACCGAGCTCGAGTTCGCGGCGGAGGTCTGCAACCGGGTGATGGAGGTGTTCGTCCCGACCGCGGAGCGCAACGTCATCATCAACCTGCCCGCGACCGTCGAGATGGCGACGCCGAACGTGTACGCCGACTCGATCGAGTGGATGAACCGCCACCTCGACCACCGCGAGCACGTCATCCTGTCCCTCCACCCGCACAACGACCGCGGCACGGCGATCGCCGCGGCCGAGCTGGGCTACCTGGCGGGCGCGGACCGCATCGAGGGCTGCCTGTTCGGCAACGGCGAGCGCACCGGCAACGTCGACATCGTCGCGCTCGGCATCAACCTGTTCACCCAGGGCATCGACCCGCAGATCGACTTCTCGGACCTGGACCGGATCCGCGCGACCGCCGAGCACTGCAACCAGCTCCGGGTCCACGAGCGCAGCCCGTGGGCGGGGGACCTCGTGTACACGGCGTTCTCCGGCAGCCACCAGGACGCGATCAAGAAGGGCTTCGAAGCGATGGCGGCGGCCGCGGAGCGCACCGGCACGCCGGTCGAGGAGCTCGAGTGGGCCGTGCCGTACCTGCCGGTGGACCCGAAGGACCTCGGCCGCAGCTACGAGGCGGTGATCCGGGTCAACTCGCAGTCGGGCAAGGGTGGTGTCGCCTACCTGCTGAAGACCGATCACGCCCTCGACCTGCCGCGCAAGCTGCAGATCGAGTTCTCCGGCGTGGTGCAGGCGAAGACCGACGCCGAGGGCGGCGAGGTCACGAGCGACGAGATCTGGACCGCGTTCCAGGACGAGTACCTCCCGCACCCGGATCCCGCGGCGAAGTGGGGCCGGTTCGAGGTGCTGCGGACCCGCACCTCGAGCGAGCTCGACGGGGAGGTGGACCTCGGCGTGCGCCTCCGCATCGACGACGAGGTGCAGGACGTGACCGCGCGCGGCAACGGCCCGATCGACGCGTTCCTCCGGGTCATGGGCGACCAGGGCTTCCGCATCTCGCTCTACGACTACGTCGAGCACGCGCTCAGCGCGGGCGGCGACGCCAAGGCGGCGGCGTACGTCGACCTCGAGGTCAACGGGGTGCGGCTGTGGGGGGTCGGGATCGACGCCGACATCGCCACGGCCTCCCTGAAGGCCATCGTGTCGTCCGTCAACCGCGCCGTGCGCGCCCAGGTGGAGGCGCTCGCCCTCGCCTGAACCCTTCGTCGATCAGGAGTTCTGGTCTCCAGCAGACCAGAACTCCTGATCCACGAAGGCGGGTGCCGTTGCTTTCCAGGGCATGGATCCCGAACAAGCGGTCGTGATGTGTTCGTTATGCGCGAACTTCGGCGACTCGTAGGAAACATTCCGTGAACGCTGCTGGCGTGCCGTCACCCCGTCGGGCACCCTTGGGGCCATGACGCTCACGACTTCGACGCTCGATTCCGTCATCGTCATCTGGCACGTGGCGGTGAACAACGGGGACGGGGCGACCGCCGCCGCCGCCTGCACCGACGACGTCGTGGTCGCGGGACCCAAGGGCGAGTCCACCGGTCGCGACGAGATGGTCAGGTGGGTGGAGACGGCCGGCGTGCGGCTGATGCCGCGGGACTGCTACGACGTGCCGGGTGGCATCGTCGTCGCCCAGGACGCGACCTGGAACAGCGACACCACCAACACGCCCCTGACGGTCTACTCGGCCTTCGGGCTGCGCAACGGCTCGATCTCGAGCATCCACCGGTTCACCTCCCTGGAGGAGGCGCGGGCGTTCCCGCTCGCCGCAGCCGCCTGATCGACGACGGGGAAGGGGCGCCGCAGCGACGCGGCGCCCCTTCGTCGTCCGAGCATCCTCGGCGTCGGTGAGGCCTGCGACAATCGATCGGTGCCGACCTATCGCGACGAAGCCGTCGTGCTCCGCACCCACCAGCTGGGGGAGGCGGACCGCATCATCACGATGCTCGGCAAGCACCGCGGCAAGATCCGCGCCGTCGCGAAGGGCGTGCGCCGCACGTCGAGCCGCTTCGGCTCGCACGTCGAGCCGTTCATGGTCGTCGACCTGCAGTGCTACGAGGGGCGCAGTCTCGACGTGATCCAGCAGGCCGAGTCGCTCGGCTCGTACGGGTCGCCGATCGCGGCGGACTACGCCGCGTTCACCGCCGCGAACGTGATCGTCGAGACCGCCGACCGGCTCACGGACGAGGCCTCGCCGCAGCAGTACCTCCTGCTGGTGGGGGCGCTCCGTGCGCTCGCGCGAGGGGACCACGGCCCGTCGCTCGTGCTCGACTCGTATCTGCTGCGTGCGCTCTCCATCGCCGGCTGGGCGCCGACCTTCGGCGACTGCGCGGTCACCGGGGCGCCCGGCCCGCACACCGCCTTCGTCGCGCAGCTCGGCGGGGTGGTGGCGGACGAGGTGGCGCCTCCCGGAGCGCCGCGGCTCACCTCGGAGGCGCTCGAGCTGCTCGGGGCGCTGCTCACGGGCGACTGGGCGGTCGCCGACGCGGCCGGCGCCTCGACCCGCGGTCAGGCCTCCGGGATCATCGCGGCCTACGTGCAGTGGCACCTCGAGCGCGGGCTGCGCTCGCTGCACCACCTCGACCGAGCTGTCACCCTCTGATGGCCCGCGTGCAGCTGGACCCGATCCGCCCCGTCGACTGGACCCACGAGTACCCGCCCGCCTTCGCGAGGGTGCCCGAGCACGTCGCGATCGTGATGGACGGCAACGGCCGCTGGGCGAACCGACGGGGCCTGCCGCGCATCGAGGGACACCGGGCGGGGGAGGCGTCGCTGCTCGACGTCGTCGCGGGCGGTCTGCAGGCCGGGGTCAAGCACATCTCGGCGTACGCGTTCTCGACCGAGAACTGGGCGCGGTCGCCGGACGAGGTGCGGTTCATCCTCGGCTTCAACCGGGAGGTCCTCCGCCGTCGTCGCGAGCAGCTGAACGAGTGGGGGGTGCGCATCCGGTGGGCCGGCAGGACCCCGCGGCTGTGGCGCACGGTGATCGGCGACCTCAAGGCGGCGGAGGAGCTCACGCGCGACAACCGCACCCTCACCCTCACGATGTGCATCAACTACGGCGGTCGTGTCGAGATCCAGGACGCCGTGCGCGAGGTGGCCAAGGAGGTCGCCGCCGGGCGACTGAAGCCGAACGCGATCACGGAGCGCACGATCGCGCGCCACCTCTACCTCCCCGACATGCCCGACGTCGACCTCTTCGTGCGGTCCTCGGGGGAGCAGCGCACCTCCAACTTCCTGCTCTGGCAGTCCGCGTACGCCGAGCTGGTCTTCCAGGACACGCTCTGGCCCGACTACCGCCGCACGCACCTGTGGGACGCGATCGCGCAGTACAACGCGCGCGATCGACGGTTCGGCGGCGCGGTCGACGCCCCGACCGCCGACGCGCCCTGAACCCGGGCGTGATCGGTCATCCCGGGCGTCTTTTCACGCCCGGATCGACCGATCACGCCCGGATTGCAGGGCGGCGAGCAGCCGGGCGGCGTCGCGGCCTGATCGCACCTGGACCAGACGGAGGCCCGGGTTCGCCCGACGCGCCTCCCGGATCCGCTCCTCCGGCTCGTGGAAGGTACGCATCGACCAGCGGACGATGTGGTCCCGGTCGGTGAGGATCGTCCGCAGGGGCGCTTCGACGTTCGTGCCCCAGACCAGTTCGTGGCGGAGCCGCCTGCGCACCGTGCGGCGCAGCACCCGGGTGAGCACGACGGCGCGGCGCGGGCGGACCCAGACGAGGAGCTCGGCCCGTTCCGCGAGCAGCCGCAGCACTGCGCGGTACTGGAACTCGGTCACCCAGGCGTCGCCCGCGGCGAGGGCGTCCACGTCGTCGACGAACGTCGGGTTCACCGTCCAGCCGGCCCGCCAGTGCACGGCGTCGATCTCGATGTGCGGCGACCCGGTCGCTGCGGCGATCCGTGCCGCGAGCGTCGTCTTCCCGGCTCCCGCCGCGCCGGCCACGAGGATGCGCCGAGCGGAGATGGCCACGCCGCCATCGTCGCACCGCGGATCCTCCGCGCCGGCCGCGCTCGCCCGCGTCGTGTCCCGGCCGCAGGGGATCTCAAGCCGCCGTTCCTACCGTGACGCGCGGATGCGGTCGACGGCTCGCGACACCGCCCGTCCGGGCGGACCGTCGGCACGGGGAACGGGGACGCGCACATGATGGAGACGACCACCGCGATGATGCGGGACATGGCGATGCCGGCGGGCATGGGCCTGGATCAGCGGGCGATGCAGGAGGCGATCGACGCCTGCTCGATGTGCATGCAGGCGTGCACGATGTGCGCCGACGCGATGGGCGGCACGGCCGGGATGGCGGCGTGCGCCTCCCGCAGCGCGATGTGCGCGGACGTCTGCGCCACGACGATGCGGATGATGCTGCGGCCGGCCGGCATGGACCGGACGGCGATGGTCGCGATGCTCGAGGCGTGCATCGCGATGTGCGCGGCGTGCATGACGGAGTGCCGCGCGCACGCCGACGAGAGCGCCACCTGCGCGATGTGCGCCGACGCCTGCGAGGCGTGCGACGGCGCGTGCAGTGCGCTGCTCGCGGCGATGGCCGACGCCTGAGCCCGCTCAGCGCAGGGCGACGTTGAGCCGGTGCTCGCCGGCGGCGAGGACGCCGTAGCGCTCGTGCACCGAGACGGCGGAGCCGGGCACGAGCAGATCGCGGCGGTCGACGTGGTGCCACACCCGGAGGGGCTCGCCGTCCGTCCACCTCCGCATCACCACGACCCCGTCGTCCCGGACCTCGTCGACGACGGCGTCCACCCAGCCTCCCGGGTGGAGGTGCGAGAGCCGGAGGTGCATCAGGGTCACCGCGTGGCCCGGGCGGTCGTCGATGCACATCGCGCCCTGCTCGCATGCCGTCGAGGCCTGCTGCGCGCGCGTGTGGTGGGTCATCGTCCGCTCCTGAATCGCCGGGCCGTCCGGCGTTCCGACACGCTAGGCGGAGCCGTTCAGGACCCGGAGTCGGGCGGTCACGGGGCGCAACACTGCTCGCCGGATCGGCGCGCCGGGCGGTCGGTAGGCTTGCCGGACATCCACACACAGGGGCCCCGCAGCCGGCGAGGCCCGGAACGGGAGAACCGTGGCCGCCACGTCGCTCGACAGCGTCATCGCCCTCGCCAAGCGGCGGGGCTTCGTCTTCCAGGCGGGTGAGATCTACGGCGGTTCCCGGTCGGCGTGGGACTATGGCCCGCTCGGCGCGGAGCTGAAGGAGAACATCAAGCGCCAGTGGTGGCGCACGGTGGTCCGCGGCCGCGAGGACGTCGTCGGCATCGACTCCTCCGTCATCCTCCCGCGCCGCGTGTGGGAGGCGTCCGGGCACGTCGAGGTCTTCTCCGACCCCCTGGTGGAGAGCCTCCACACGCACAAGCGCTATCGCGCGGACCACCTCATCGAGGCGTACGAGGCGAAGCACGGCCACCCGCCCGTGAACGGGCTCGCGGACATCCGCGACCCCGAGACGGGGCAGCCGGGTGCCTGGACGGAGCCGCGGGCGTTCTCCGGTCTGATGAAGACCTTCCTCGGCCCGGTCGACGACGAAGCGGGCCTGCACTACCTCCGGCCCGAGACGGCGCAGGGCATCTTCGTCAACTTCGCGAACGTGCTGCAGTCCGCGCGCATGAAGCCGCCGTTCGGCATCGGCCAGATCGGCAAGAGCTTCCGGAACGAGATCACGCCGGGCAACTTCATCTTCCGCACCCGCGAGTTCGAGCAGATGGAGATGGAGTTCTTCGTCGAGCCGGGCACCGACGAGCAGTGGCACGAGTACTGGATCGGCGAGCGGCACCGCTGGTACACGGATCTCGGCATCGCCCCCGACAACCTGCGGCTGTTCGAGCACCCGAAGGAGAAGCTCTCCCACTACTCGAAGCGGACCGTGGACATCGAGTACCGGTTCGGGTTCACCGGCAGCGAGTGGGGTGAGCTGGAGGGGATCGCGAACCGCACCGACTTCGATCTGAGCACCCACTCGAAGGCCTCCGGCACCGATCTCAGCTACTTCGACCAGGGTGCGGGCGAGCGCTGGACGCCCTACGTCATCGAGCCGGCGGCGGGCGTCACCCGTTCCCTCATGGCGTTCCTCGTCGACGCCTACTCCGAGGACGAGGCCCCGAACACGAAGGGCGGCGTCGACAAGCGCACCGTGCTGCGGCTCGACCCGCGGCTCGCACCCGTGAAGGCGGCGGTGCTCCCCCTCAGCCGCAACGAGCAGCTCTCGCCGCTCGCCAAGCAGGTCGCGGCGGACCTCCGGCAGGACTGGAACGTCGAGTTCGACGACGCGGGCGCGATCGGCCGGCGCTACCGGCGACAGGACGAGATCGGCACGCCGTTCTGCATCACGGTCGACTTCGACTCGCTCGAGGACCAGTCGGTCACGGTCCGGGGCCGCGACACGATGCAGCAGGAGCGCGTCAGCCTCGACAAGCTGCACGGCTATCTCGCGCAGGCCCTCGTCGGCGCCTGAGCGGTCGTCGATGAGCGGTGCGGAGGCGGAGGCGGTCACCCCGGCCGCTCCGGCCCTCCGGGCGCGCGCGGTCATCCGGCAGCGGTGGCGGGACGCCGTGTTCCTCCACTGGCGCGTGGACCCGGACGCCGTGGTCGGATGGCTGCCTCCCGGCACCCGGCCCGACACGACGGAGGACGGCGCCACCTGGGTCGGCCTCATCCCGTTCCGCCTCGAACGCAGCGCCTTCCCGCCGCTGCCTCCCGTGCCGTGGCTCGGCAGCTTCCTCGAGACGAACGTCCGGCTGTACGCGGTCGACGAGCGCGGCAGGAGGAGCGTCGTGTTCCGGAGCCTCGACGCGGAGCACCTCCTCCCGGTGCTCGCGGCGCGCATCGGGCTCGGGCTGCCGTACCGGTGGGCGCGTATGCGCGGGGAGCGGCACGGCGCCGTGCTGCGCTACGCGTCGGAGCGCATCGAGGGTGCGGTGCGCCCGCGCACCCGGATCGCCGTGCGCCGCTCGACCGAGCGGGTGGAGGGGGATCCACTCGCGGACTTCCTCACCGCGAGGTGGGCGATGCACGTCGGTCGGTGGGCCGGGACCCGCTACTGGCGCAACGAGCACGAGCCGTGGCCGCTGTTCCGCGGCGAGCTGCTCGACCTCGAGGACGAGCTGCTCGACGCGGCCGGGTTCCCGGGGCTCGCCGACCGGGCGCCGGACTCGGTGCTCGTGTCGCCAGGCGTCACGACGAGGTTCGCCGCGCCGGTCCGCGACTGACGAGAATCGGGGCAGGTGACCGCGGGCGCCTCGGCGCACGGGTCCCTGCGGCGGCCGGAAGGTGGGAGCGGGTGGTGGTGGAGCGCTGGGACGTCGCCGTGGTCGGCGCGGGGCCGGCCGGCGCGAGCGCCGCACGCGTCGCGGCGGAGCGGGGCGCGCGCGTGCTCCTGCTCGACGCGGCCCGCTTCCCGCGCTACAAGACCTGCGGCGGGGGATTGGTCGGGACCTCCCTGGCGGCGTTGCCGGCCGAGGCGCTCACCGCGGTCGAGCGGACGGTCGCGACGGCGTCCTTCGCGCTGCACGGCGGCCCCGCGCGGCGGGTGCGCTCGGCGCGTCCGTTCCTCTCGCTCGCACGGCGCGAGGTGCTCGACCAGGCCCTGGTCGACGCCGCGATCGCTGCCGGCGTCGAGTTCCGCGATCACACAAGGGTCACGAGGCTCGAGGAGGACGCCGACGGGGTCGCGCTGACGACCGCGGCCGGCCGGATCGGCGCGGACGTCGTGGTCGGGGCCGACGGCACCTCCGGGGCCGTGGGCCGATACGTCGGGGTCGACGTGCAGCGGAGCGACCTGGGTCTCGAGGTCGAGCTCGACGGGGTCGGGGCGGACTGGGAGCACCGGATCCACCTCGACTGGGGACGGGACGCGGGCACCTACGGATGGGTGTTCCCGAAGGCCGACCGCCTGACGGTCGGCGTGATCCAGCGCAAGGGGGAGGGCGCCGCGACGAGGGACTACCTCGCCCGCTTCCTCGACGGCCTCGGTCTCGCGGACCGGGAGCGCCTCCACGACTCCGGGCACCTCACCCGATGGCGCCGGCCGGGCTCGCCGACGCGTCGCGGCCGGGTGCTGGTGGCGGGCGACGCAGCCGGGCTGCTCGAGCCGTGGACGCGGGAGGGCATCAGCTTCGCGCTGCGCTCCGGGCTCGCCGCGGGCGCCGCCGCGGCGACCGGCGACCTGGCCGGGTACGAGGCGTACGTCGCCCGTGCGCTCGAGCCGGAGCAGCGCGCGGGTGCGCGGCTGCTCCGGGTGTTCGAGCACGCGCCGGCGCTGACCCACGTCGTGGTGACGAGGACCGGCGCGGGCGCCAGCCGGTTCGTGCGCTTCAGCCGCGGAGAGGCGGGGCTGCGCCTGCTCCACCGCTGACCGAGGGAACGCGCTGCCGGACGCGACGACCTCTGCCGGAGCCGACGCCTCCGGTCCAGCGACGACAGGAGCCCGCGGTCAGTTCGAGATGTCCGCCACGGTCGCGTCGAGCGCCGTGACGAGCGCCGCCGCATCCACGAACGCGCTGAAGCCGTGCGCGCCCGCGCCCATCGCGATGCGCCCGCTGATGCGCTCGTCCGCGAACACCGGCCATGCGGTGCTCGACCCGAGCGGGGTGATCGTGCCGCGCTCGTAGTCGGTCGCCGCGAGTGCCTCCTCGGCGCTCGGGAGGCGCAGCTTGTTCACGCCGACGACGGCCCGGAGCTTCGCCCAGGCGATCTGCCGGTCGCCGGGCACGAGGGCGAACAGGAAGGAGCCGTCGCTCCGTGCGACGACCAGCGACTTCACGATCGAGGACGGGTCGAGGCCGAGCAGCGCCGCTGCGCCCTCGAGCGAATCGGCGGCCGGCCGCTCGACCAGCTCGACCTGGATGCCGAGCGTCTTCGCCGCCTCCGTCACCCGCTCGACGCCCACGCGACGAGCCTAGGTGCGGTCAGACGACCATCCGGCCGCCCGGAGCACCGAGCGCGAACGCCGCCGGCGCGCGCGCGTCGTCGTGCGTCGCGAGGTCCGCCAGGATCCGGCCGACGGCCGGTGCGAACTTGAAGCCGTGCCCGGAGAAGCCGGCGCCGACGACGATCGGTCCGACGCGGTCGAGCACGAAGTGCTCGGTCGGCGTCGCCGTGTAGGTGCAGCTGATCGGCGCGGCGTCGTCGGCGTCGACACCCGGCAGCCAGGTCCTGGCGTACTCCTGCAAGGCGGCGAGCTGGGCGGCGACCGGCGCGAAGTCCCGGTGATCCGGGTCCACGACCGGACCCGTGCCGTGCCAGCCGGCCTTGATGCCCTCACCGGCCGTCCGCATCCCGTAGATCCCCGACAGCCAGCCGACGTGCCGCGTCCGGTCGAGGTCGTGCATGAACGTCGGCCACTCGAGCCCGGGGTCGAGCGGCCGGAAGTGCGCCGGCTGCTCCTGCGTGACCCGGAGGCCAGGCAGCCGGATCGCCGCGGGCAGCAGCTTCGCGGTCCACCCACCGACCGTGACGATCGCCCGGCGAGCGAGGAGCGTCTCGTCGTGCAGGACGACCGCGGCCCGATCGCCCTGCGCCTCCAGCCGCAGCGCCGGCGAGCCGAAGCGCACCTCCGCTCCCGCCTGCTCGGCTCGGGCCAGGAACCCGCGCCACGCGTCCTCCGCGCGGATCCGGCCCGCCTCCGGGATCCACAGCGCCTCGCGGTCGATCCGGAACTGCGGCCAGCGGGCCTGCGCCTCGGCCGCCGGCAGGAGCTCGGCGCGCTGCCCGACCGAGGCGAGCGCGGCCACGATCGACCGGTACTCCGGCGCGCCGCCGTGCCGGACCAGCCCGACGGGCTCGATCAGCGGCCGGCCGAGCTCGTCCCCGAGCTCCGCGTAGCCCCGTCGCGCCTCCACGAGGAGCGACACGTACGGCTCGGCGGCGTAGCTCGTGTTGAAGTTGCGGAACGCGCCGTGCGACGAGCCGCGATGATGTCCTGCCTCGAAGCGCTCGAGGAGCACCACGTCCCGCCCGCGTCGCGCCAGCACCCAGGCGGCGGCCGCGCCCATGATCCCGCCGCCGACGATGACGATCTCCCGCTCCCGCATGCGTGCACGCTAGCCGCGGGAATGCGGCGACCGGAGGCGCGGTTGCGGCCGACGTGACGGATCCCGTGAAGGTCGACGTCTGGTCCGACGTCGCATGCCCCTGGTGCTACATCGGCAAGCGGAAGTTCGAGGCCGGCGCGGCGGCCTCGGGCGTCCCCGTGGAGGTGGAGTACCACTCCTTCGAGCTGTCGCCGGACACGCCCGTGGACTTCGAGGGCAGCGCGGTCGAGTTCCTCTCCGGCCACAAGGGCATCCCGGTCGCCCAGGCGAAGCAGATGACGGATCAGGTCTCCGCCATCGCCGCCGAGGTCGGGCTCGACTACCACTACGACGCCATCCGGCACACGAAGACGCTGCTCGCGCACGAGCTGTCGCACTTCGCGAAGGCGAACGGCAAGCAGCTCGAGGTGACGGAGGCGCTGTTCGCGGCCTACTTCGTCGACGGCGGCCATGTCGGTCACATCGACGACCTCGTCGCGATCGCGGAGGCTGCCGGGCTCGACGGCGCCGCCGCCCGCGCGGCCCTGGAGGACCACCGGTACGCGGGCGACGTCCAGGCCGACCTCGCGCAGGCCGTCGCGTACGGCATCCGCGGCGTCCCGTTCTTCGTCATCGACGGGCGCTACGGCGTCTCCGGCGCGCAGGCACCGGAGGTGTTCGCCGGCGCCCTGACGCAGGTGGCGGCGGAGCAGGCGGCCGCCAGGTGAGCGGCGAGCCGGAGATCCGCCCGTTCACGATGCTGCCGGGGGCGGGGCCTGCGTGCGAGGGCGACGACTGCCTCCCCGCGCCCGACGCGCTTCAGCAGGCCGATTCTCCTTCGGCAGGCTCGTGACGTCGCTTCCGGCCTGCTGAAGCGAGTGCGGCCTGCTCACGTGCTCGAGCGCCCGCTGCGGAGGAGCGGAGCGGACGGCGCTGTCCGACGCGTCGGCGAGAATGGGGGCGTGACCACGGCACTCGCGCCCGCGCCCGCCCTCCGGATCGGGCCCCTCGATCTCGATGTGCCGGTCGTGCTCGCGCCCATGGCCGGCATCACGAACACGGCCTACCGGCGGCTCTGCGCCGAGTACGGCGCCGGCCTCTACGTCAGCGAGATGATCACGAGCCGCGCTCTCGTGGAGCGCACGCGCGAGTCGATGCGCCTCATCCGGTTCCACGAGTCGGAGACCACGCGGTCGGTCCAGCTGTACGGCGTCGACCCGGCCACGGTCGAGGCGGCGGTGACCATGCTGCGGGAGGAGGACCGCGCCGACCACGTGGACCTCAACTTCGGGTGCCCGGTGCCGAAGGTGACGCGCAAGGGCGGCGGCTCCGCGCTGCCCTGGAAGCTCGATCTGTTCCGCGACATCGTCGAGCGCGCGGTGCGGGCCGCTGGGCCACTGCCGCTCACGGTGAAGATGCGCAAGGGGATCGACGCCGACCACCTGACCTATCTCGAGGCCGGCCGGATCGCGGAGGGGGCCGGCGTCTCCTCCATCGCGCTGCACGCCCGGACGGCGTCGGAGTTCTACTCCGGGCACGCCGACTGGAGCGCGATCGCGAAGCTCAAGGAGACCGTGACGAGCGTCCCGGTGCTCGGCAACGGCGACATCTGGAGCGCCGACGACGCCGTGCGCATGATGCGCGAGACCGGGTGCGACGGCGTGGTCGTGGGGCGCGGCTGCCTCGGCAAGCCGTGGCTGTTCGGCGACCTCGCGGCCGCGTTCGGCGCAGGCGTCGCGCCGGAGCCGCCGAGCCTCGGGCAGGTCGCCGACGCATTCCGCCGCCACGCCGAGCTGCTCGTCGAGTTCTTCGGCGACGACGCGGACGGCGGCGAGCACCGCGGGTGCCGCGACATCCGCAAGCACGTCGCGTGGTACTTCAAGGGCTACGGGGTGGGCGGTCAGCTGCGCTCGCAGCTCGCGCAGGTCGAGTCGCTCGCCCACCTCGACGAGCTGCTCGCGCAGCTCGACCGCGAGCAGCCGTACCCCGGGGAGGCCGCTGAGGGGCAGCGTGGCCGGGCGGGCAGCCCCAAGACCCCCGCGCTGCCGGACCGCTGGCTCGAGTCCCGCACCCTCGACGCGGCCGACCGGGCCGTCGTGGCGGGCGCCGAGCTGGACTCGAGCGGTGGCTGAACCGACCGACGCCGACCGCGGCTACGGCGAAGCCGACCGGGAGCGGTGGCTGCCGGAGGAGCACTCCTCCCGCCGCAGCGACTTCGCCCGCGACCGGGCCCGGCTCCTGCACTCGGGGGCGCTCCGCCGGCTGGCCGCGAAGACGCAGGTCCTGTCCCCGACGCTCGGCCTCGACTTCGCGCGGACCCGCCTCACGCACTCGCTCGAGGTCGCGCAGGTGGGCAGGGAGCTCGCCGGCAACCTCGACCTCGCGCCCGACGTGGTCGACACCGCCTGCCTCGCGCACGACCTCGGCCACCCGCCGTTCGGTCACAACGGCGAGCGCGCGCTGCACGAGTGGAGCGCCGACATCGGCGGGTTCGAGGGCAACGCGCAGTCGCTGCGCCTGCTGACCAGGCTCGAGCCGAAGGTGTTCGGCCCCGACGGCGAGCCGTACGGGCTCAACCTCACGCGGGCGAGCCTGGACGCCTCCGTCAAGTACCCGTGGGGGCTCGACGCGCCCGTCGGCGACCCCAGCGGTCGGGCCAAGTTCGGGTACTACCCGGAGGACGAGGCCGCGTTCGCCTGGCTCAGGCGGGGCGCCCCCGCGCGGCGGCCCTGCATCGAGGCGCAGGTGATGGACCTGTCGGACGACATCGCCTACTCGGTCCACGACTTCGAGGACGCCGTGGTGGGGGGCTCCGTCGACGTGGCGGCGCTGCGCGGGAACGCGTCGCAGCGCGACGTCGTCCGCGCGATGTGGGCGTGGGTCGGGGGCGCGTTCGACCAGGACGAGCTGGTCGAGGCGCTGCACCGGCTCAGGGCAATGGACTCCTGGATCGTGGAGTGGGACGGGTCGCGGCGCGCGCACGCCGCGCTGAAGAACCTGACCAGCCAGCTGATCGGCCGGTTCGCCGGCAACGCCACGTCCGCGACGCGGCGCGCCCACCCCGCGGACGACCTGGTGCGGTTCGGTGCGGACGTCGTCGTGCCCCGCGGCATCGCCGCCGAGATCGCCGCCCTCAAGGGCATCGTCGCGGCGTTCGTGATGGCGAACGACGACCGGCGGCCGGTCTACGCGCGACAGCGCGAGCTGCTGCAGGAGCTCGCGGACACCCTCCACGCCGCCCCGCAGCACCTCGACACCGCGTTCGCCGCCGACTGGGCGGCCGCCGAGGACGACCGCGCGCGCAAGCGGGTCATCGTCGATCAGGTCGCGAGCCTCACCGACCAGTCCGCCCTCGCGTGGCACGGGCGGCTCGTGCGGTGAGGGGGAGGCGCATCCCGTCCGCCGCCGCGCTGCAGCTGGAGGGCGTGCTGCTCGCCGGCGGCCTCCGGGCGCTCCTGCTGCAGCTCGCGCACCCGGCGGTCGGGCACGGCGTGGCCCGGCACAGCGCCTTCGAGACGGACCCGCTCGGACGGCTCTGGGGGACGCTGTCCTACATCTACGTCGTCGCGGCCGGCGAGGACGTCCTGGTCCGCCGCGTCGCCCGCGCGGTCGGCGCCGCACACCGGCCGGTGGTGAGCGGCCCGGACGCGCCCGTCGCCTACGACGCCCGCGACCCGGCGCTGCAGTTCTGGGTGGCGGCGACGATCCACGACACCGCCGTCCGCATCGTGGAGGCGGTGTGGGGGCCGCTCCCGCTCCCGCTGGCCGACGAGCTGCTCGCCAGGAACGGCCGGCTCGCGATCGCCCTCGGGCTGCCGGAGGAGGAGTGGCCGCGCACCAGCCCGGCGTTCGACGCCGCCTTCGCCGACGCCGCGCGCGTCCTGCGCTTCGACGATGCGACGCTGTCGGTCGTCCGGGCGCTCGTCCATGCCCGCGCCGTCCCCGCCTGGGTCCGACTCGTGATGCCGACCTTCGCGCGAGCCACGTTCGGCACGGTGCCGGCGCTCCGCGCCCAGCTCGCGCCGCTCGTCGGCCGCGGACCCGACCTGCTGCCGCTCGCCCGTGCGCTCGCACCGGCCTGGCGCCTTCTCCCTCGTCGGCTGCGCACGCTGCCGGCCAGGCGCCTCCTCGCCGCCGCCCGTCTGAGGTCCGGTGGTCTCGAGGCTCGCTGAGCGAGCCTCGAGATCACCCCGAGCTGTGCACAGCCGCCGAGGCTGTCCGCCCGCGAACCTAGAATTCCGCCGTGGCAGGCCGGATCCGTCGAAGCGACGTCGACGAGGTCCGCAGCCGCACCGACATCGCGGCGGTCGTGGGGGAGCAGGTCGCGCTCAAGCCGGCGGGCGTCGGCTCGCTGAAGGGCCTCTGTCCGTTCCATGACGAGCGCAGTCCCAGCTTCACCGTGCGACCCGCGGTGGGCCGGTACCACTGCTTCGGGTGCGGGGTCGACGGCGACGTGATCAGCTTCCTGATGGAGCTGGACCACCTCTCCTTCACCGAGGCGGTCGAGTCGCTGGCGGCCCGCATCAACTTCACGCTGACGTACGAGGACGGGCAGCCCCAGCAGGACTCGGCGAACCGCGTGCGGCTCCTCGAGGCGAACCGGCTCGCCGCCGAGTTCTTCACGGAGCAGCTCGCGACTCCCGCCGCCGCGCCGGGGCAGCAGTTCCTCACGGAGCGGGGGTTCGACGCCGCCGCGGCGGCGCACTTCGGGGTCGGCTGGGCGCCGAAGTCGTGGGACGCCCTCACGAAGCATCTGCGCGGCAAGGGCTTCCAGGATGCGGAGCTCTCCGCGGCGGGACTCGTGTCGAGCGGCGACCGGGGCGTCTACGACCGCTTCCGGGGGCGGCTCGTGTGGCCGATCCGCGACCTCACCGGCGCGGTCGTCGGGTTCGGCGCGCGTCGACTGCTCGAGGACGACCAGGGCCCGAAGTACCTGAACACCCCCGAGACCGCGATCTACCACAAGGCGCAGGTCCTGTACGGGCTCGACCTCGCGAAGCGCGACATCTCCCGGGAGCACCGCGTGGTCGTGGTCGAGGGCTACACCGACGTCATGGCCTGCCACCTCGCCGGTGTCCCGACCGCGGTCGCGACCTGCGGCACCGCGTTCGGCGCGGACCACATCAAGGTCATCCGCCGGGTGCTCGGCGACGACGCGAGCGCGAACGGCGAGGTCGTGTTCACCTTCGACCCCGACGCCGCGGGGCAGAAGGCCGCGGTCCGCGCGTTCGCGGAGGAGCAGCGGTTCTCCGCCCGCACGTTCGTCGCGGTCGGCGCCGACGGCCTCGACCCGTGCGACCTCCGGGCGCAGCGCGGCGACGCGGCCGTGCGGGCGATGCTCGAGGCGAAGCACCCCATGTTCGAGTACATGATCCGGCGGGTGCTCGACATGCACGACCTCGACGCCGTGGAGGGGCAGGTGGCCGCGCTCGAGGCCGCCGTGCCGATCGTCGCGACGATCCGCGACGACAACGTGCGGCCCGCCTACGTGCGCCTCCTCGCCCGCTGGCTCGCGATGGACCTGCCGACCGTCGAGCGCGCCGTGAAGCGCGGGCGCAACCGCCCGGCCACGGCACCGCCCGACCGCCGCGGCTCGCGCGACGCGGAAGCGCCGCAGCGGCCGCCGAGGCCGCCCGCCTCCCTCCGGGCGCTCCCCGACGATCCGGCGACCCGGCTCGAGCGGGAGGCGCTGATGATGATCGTGCAGGTGCCGCACCTCGTCGGCGGGGATCTGATCCGCCGGTCGACGGAGGCGGGGTTCCACAACGCGACGCTCGCGGTGGTGCGCGACGCGGTCGGTTCGCAGCTCGCGCAGCTCGGCGGAGCCGGCTGGCTGGAGCGCCTCACCGCAGAGGTCCCGGAGCCGATCGCCCCGATCGTGCAGGAGCTCGCCTTCCTGCCCCTGCCGGTCCGCGAGGGCCAGGAGGACCAGCTGACCCGCACCGCGAAGGCGACGGTGGCTGCGCTCGTCGACCGCCACCTCCTGCGTCAGAAGGCCGACCTCGTGCGGCAGCTGCAGCGGACGGAGGGCGCCGCGGACGCCGACCGGGTCCGGGAGCTCCGCCGCCGCCTCGTCGGCGTGGAGGCCGACCGGCGCACCCTGCGAGGCGCCTGACCGCACCGGACCGGCGCAGCACCCCAGTCCTGGGGTGTCGCGGACCCGGCGCGCCGCCCGCGGGCTACGCTCCGGACCACCGACGAGGAGGCGCGATGGTCGACAGCGGCGCAGTGGTCGTCACCCGCGACCTCACCGTGGGGTATCCGGGAGCGCATCGGTTCGACGCGGTGCGCGGGGTCGACCTGCGCATCGAACCGGGCGAGCTCGTCGGCGTCGTCGGCGAGACCGGCGCAGGTAAGTCGACCCTCGCGCAGGTGCTCGCGGGACGCACGACCGCGAAGGGCGGCCCGCGGGTCGTGGGCGGGTCCGCCTCCGTGCTCGGCATGCGGGTCGAACGGCCAGGCCGTGCCACCACCCGCGTGCTCGGCGCGCAGGTCGGGTACCTGCCGCAGCACGCGGGACGCGCCCTGGTGCCGGGGCTGACCGTGGCGGAGAACGTGACGGCGCCGCTGTTCGAGCGCGACCGCCGCTTCGACCAGCGCGACGCCGGTGTCCGCGCGGCCGAGCTCGTCGACGCCGTCCAGCTGCCGCTCGCGATCATGTCGCGCTACCCGTGGGAGCTCTCGGCGGGCCAGCGGCAGCGGGTCGCGATCGCGCGGTCGCTGATCCTGCAGCCCATGCTCTGGATCGCGGACGAGCCCACCTCGAGCGTCGACGTGGCGACGAGAGGGCCGGTGCTGGACACCCTGCTCGAGCTGCACCGCGAGCGGGTGTTCTCCGCCGTGATCGTGAGCCACGACGCAGCGGTGATGCACCGGACCACGAACCGGGTCCTGGTGATGCACCGCGGCCTGCTCATCGCCGCAGGCACCGCGGAGCAGGTGCTCGCCGACCCGACCCACCCGTACGTGCGCGGCCTGCGAGACGACTACTTCCTCCGCACCGGCGCGATCAGCGTGCCGGCCACGCGCTGACCGCCGCGCCACGCGGTCGATGCCGTCGGGCCTGCGCCGGCCGGTGGGCTACACTCGTCTGGCCGCGGTGGTGCGCCACCGCTGATCCTCGATAGCTCAATTGGCAGAGCAGCCGGCTGTTAACCGGCAGGTTCTTGGTTCGAGTCCAAGTCGGGGAGCCACCCCATCGCACGAACCCGGATCGACCAGGCGTCAGGCCTGGTCGGGCCGGGTTCTCTGCGTCTTGCCTCCGCCACACGTCCCGCGCCCCGGGCGCGGAGGAGTCCGTGCCCTCACACCGCGCGTTCGGGCGTCTCTCGAACTGCAGGCGCACCCTCGGCCGGCGACCGGAAGCCGACCGGACCGGCCGGTGGTCGTGCACGACGACGAACGGAGGGACGAGATGACGGACGCGAAGAACGACGCAGGAGCCCAGGACGGGTTGGGGGATCTGGCCCAGCGGATGGGGGAGGACGTCTCGGGCCTCGTCCGCAGGGAGCTGGATGCGGCGAAGCAGGACCTCTCCGGGTCCGCCAAGCAGGGCGCCGCGGGTGCGGGCCTGCTCGGGGGTGCCTCGATCGCCGGGATGATGGCCCTCCTGTTCGGCTCCCTCGGCGTGTGGCGCGGTCTGGGCGAGCGCATCGGTCTCGGCAGGTCGGCGGCGGTGATGTCGCTGCTCTTCGGTGGCGCCGCGGTGGCGCTCTCGGCCACAGGAGGCGGCCGCCTTGCGGCGGTGAAGCGCCGGCTCGCCTGATCGACGGATTCCGCGGCGACACGCCTGGCCGGTCGGTGCTCCGATGTCAACCACTCGACAGGCCCGTCGTGCCGCCGTCGGATCCGCGGCAGCGAGCCGAGGCGCGGAGTGCCTGATCAGTGGTCGAATCGATCTGGCGCTGCCGGACGGTCAGGGCGTACCGACCGAACTGCCGCCTGAGGCTCAGACGCAGGACGTGCACTGGTTCCTCCGACGACGAAAGGACGGTCAGGACATGAGCCAGCGCATCAACACCGAAACCGGACAGCCCGTGCAGCGGACGCACGACACGGACGCGCAGTTCGAGCGCATCACCAGGGGCTTCGCCGCCCCCGACGTCGTTCCGGGAGGGGGTGCCGTCGGCCGAGCCGGCGCGATCGTCAGCGCGTCCAGCGGCATCAACGTCCTCGCGGGCCTCTGGCTGATCGTCGCGCCGTGGGTCGCGGGCTACAGCGGCCAGACCGGCGCGACCTGGAACGAGGTCGCGGTCGGGGTGGCGGTCTCCCTCATCGGCCTCTGCCGGATGCTCGCGCCCATCTCGACGATGATGCTCAGCCTCGTCAACCTGGTGCTCGGAGCGTGGATGATCGTCGCTCCGTGGCTCCCGAACCTGCACACCGGCGTCACTGCGCTGAGCGTGTGGAACCAGGTGATCACCGGCATCGTGATCGCGGCCCTGGCGATCTGGAGCGCATCCAGCTCCGTGGCCGGGACGCGGGACCGCACGGCCTGAGCGGCGGCAGCAGGAACGAGCGGGCGGGGACCGACCGGGTGTCGGTCCCCGCTCCCGTCCATGGTCGGGCGGGGGCGCCCCCTGCGGTCAGCGGCGCCGGGCGGACCGCGTCTGCGCGCGGCGTGCCGCGTCCCAGGCGACGCGGGCCGCGTCGAGGTCGCGGGTCGGGGGGCCGCGACCCCCGCGGAGCACCGGCCCCCCGGCGAGGGGGGCCCCCCTCAACGCCCGCCCCGATGGCAAGGTGGGGGTGTCCCCGCGCCCCCTGGGGCCCCCGTGGCG
>NZ_JBQCGC010000033.1:0-6577 GCF_051956055.1 Amnibacterium sp. | reverse complement strand
GGCCTTTGTTCGGGTGTGGTGGGTTGTTGTTTGGGTGGGGTTGGGCCCCCCCGCCCCCCCCAAAAACACAAAAACCCCCCCCCCCCGCTCGGGGGATACCCGGGGCATCGCGGGTTCCGTAGCGTGGCATGACGCCGGTCACCCACCCGGCCCGCCGCGCACCCCCGCGGTCCTGCCCCGAACCACCCGGACCCACGGTGAACATCCCCTTCCCCCTGCCTGCGCGCACCCACGCGCCCGGAGCCCGCTGATGCTCCGCCCCTACCGTCTCGAACGCGAGCTCGACCGCGCGATCGCCCAATGGCTCGACTGGCTGCCCCGCTGGGATCCGGCCACCGCCCGCAGGCGGCTCTCGCCGTGCGTGGCGTGCCCGGACTGGGCCGCCGAGCTCGGCTTCGAGGAGGTGCCGCACGGTGCCCTGCACGCGCTGGTGACCTCCTTGGACGCCGTCATCACCGAGCACGTGCGCCGATCCGTCGCCCTGCAGCCCTTCCTCAGCGACGAGGCCATCGACGGCCTCCGGGACTCCCTCCGCCGCGAGGCGGTGTCGTGGGTCAGCCGGCAGCACGAGCACATCGCCCGTGCGCTCGACGCGTTCGTCGAGCCGAAGGTGCAGCACATGGCGGCGCTGCTCTTCGCGGACCTCGGCGCCGGCTTCTAGCGCCGTCCCCAGACCCGCGGGTCGGGCCAGGGAGGAGTGGCCCGACGTCCCGACCCGCGCACTCCGTCAGGAGCGCAGAAGGCCCGATCGTGTGGAGACGATCGGGCCTTCGGTGTCGGTGGGGAGCGGTCAGGCCGCTTCCATGACGAGCTCTGCCTGGAGCGGCCAGTCGTCCTCGAGGATCAGCTGCGTCGCGGCACCGGAGGCGGGGTTCACGACGATCGGCGCGAGCAGGTTGACGACGGGCGTGCCGTCGAGGATGTTGGCGACCACGTACACGTCGACCTCCGCCGCCGAGGAGACCCCGAGCGCGGCGAGGTCCTCGTCCGCGATGCCGGGCAGGTACTCCGGCACGTAGAACGTGGGGTCGATGAGGAACAGGCGCAGGTCGGCGCCCGCGGTGTCCCGGAGCGTGTAGAGCCCGGGCGCCCCTTCGACCGCGGCGAGGTCGAAGTCGGTGAGCGGCGCGAAGCCGGGCGGGGAGGCGGTGAATCCGAGACGGGTGTCGCTGCGGGCTGCGGGAAGCTGATCGATCATTTGAGGAAGCTCATCAAGGTCGGTTGGATCACTTGGGCGGTCACCTGGAGCGCCATCTGGTAGGCGAGCTCCTGGCTCTTCAAGTCGACGATCGACTTGGTGGTGTCCGCATCCTGCAGACCGGACCGCTGTGTCTCGAGGTCCGTCGCCGTCGTGGCGTTCTGGGTCTTCGCGCTCTCGAGCCGAGCGTAGTTCGCGCCGACGACCGCGTGCTGCGCGGACATCGTGGAGAGCGCCGTCTTCAACGTCGAGATGCCGGCCGTGATCGTCGCCTGCGGCCCGGTCGCCGAGGTGTCGGTGCCGTAGGTCGGGCTGTTCAACGCGTCGATCACGCTCTGGATCTGCTGGAAAACCGACGGCGACGCGACGGTCCCTGCGCCGAACGCGGCGGCGCCGTCGGCCGACACCGTGACGCTGTCGCCGGCGCCGGGCCCGATCCGGCGCTGCACCGCACCGCCGCCGGGCACCGTGGCGGTGCCGCCGGCGAACGCCATGGTCGTGGGGTCGAACGCGGCCGGCGCGTCGGAGGTGCCCGCGAACACCGACCGGCCGAGGTAGGTGGTGTTCGCCTGCGCGAGCAGGTCGTCGCGGATGCCCGTCAGCTGCGTCGCGATCGCGGACCGGGTCGCGGCGTCGGAGGTGCCACTGTTCGCGGCCTGCACCGTGAGGTCGGACGCCTGGCGTAGCAGGTTCTCGGAGGAGGTGAGCGCCGAGTCCGCGGTGGAGAGCCAGCCGAGGCCGTCGTTGATGTTCGTCGCGTACTGCGTGTTGGCGCCCTGCTGCGCGAGCACCTTCATGATCGAGGCCGACGCGACGGGGTCGTCGGAGGGCTTCGTGATCGCGATGCCGGTGGAGGCCTGAGCGCTCAGCTGTGACAGCCGTGCCTTGGAGGCCTGGACGTACTGCATCGAGCTCGTCCAGAGCTGGTTCGTGGTCACGCGGCCGATGCTCATCAGGCGCCCATGTTGATCAGGGTGTCGAGCACCGTGTCGATGGTGCTGATCACCCGGGCGGACGCCTGGTAGGCGTGCTGGTAGAGCACGAGGTTCGAGGTCTCCTGGTCGAGGTCCACGCCGCTCGCGGAGGTCTGCGCGGTGGTCGCCGCCGTCGCGGCGGTCGTGGCGCTCGTCGACCGGGCGGTCGCGCTCGCCGACTGGGCGCCGACCTGCGAGACGTAGTTCGTCCAGAGGACGCCGGGCGCGGGCGCCGACGGGTTCGAGGGGGTCGCGACGGTCGTGGCGGTGGCGATCTGCGCGATCCGGTCGGCGATGGTGTTGTCGAGCGATCCCTTCGCGGGGTCGGCCGCGGCGATGCCGCTCACCCCGGTCGGCACGACGGTCAGGCTCGAGGCCGGGTGCTGTGCGTCCGTGATCGCGAAGAAGTCGAGCCCCTGCGCGGTGGTGGCGCCCGAACCGGCCGCGACGCCCTGCTCGTGGATCGCGTTCACGGCCCCGGCGATGGTGGTCGTGAGCGTGTCGTAGGTCTGCGCCGCCTCCGCGAACACGCCTCCGGTGCCGCCGTTCGCCGGCGCGAGGGTCGCGACCCTGGCGGCGAGCTCGCCGCCGTCGAGCGACACGGGTGGCCCGCCTGCGCCCCAGGTGAGGCCCGTCGCCGTCGACGGCGGGAAGGTCGCCCCGCCGGTGAGGGTGATCGGTCGCGCGGTGGTGCCGGAGACGAGGGCGTTCCCGCCGACGATCACATCGACGGTGCCGTCGCCGTTCGTGCGGGTCGTCGCTCCGGTCAGGCCGGCGAGCTTCGTGATCGCGACGTCGCGCTGGTCGAGCAGCGCGTTCACGCCGGTGCTGCCCGACGCGCTCAGCGAGCGGATGGTGTTGTTGAGGTTCGCGATGGTCGCCGCCGTGTCGTTCACCGTCGCGACCGTCGAGACCGCGGCGGACCGGGCGCCGCTCCAGGCGTTCGCGGCGGTCTGGTACCCGGAGGCGAGGGTGCTGGCGAGCTGCTGGCCGCTCGAGATCAGTGTGTTGGCCGTCGCGGCGTCGCCCGGGTTGTTCGCCATCGTCTGCCACGCGTTGAAGAAGTTCGTCATCGTCTCGCCGAGCCCGTTCGTGCTGGGCTCGTTCAGCGAGGTCTCCACGGTGCTGATGGCGGAGGAGGTCGTGCTCCAGTAGGCGCTGGTCGCGGCGGTGCTCCGCACCTGCGCGTCCACGACGGCGTCGTTCATCCGGCTGATGCCGATGACGCTCACGCCGTCGCCGACGCCGTTCTGCGTCGCATAGGTGGCGAGCGTCGCCTGGGTGAGGGCGGCCTGGTCGACCCGCTGCCGGGTGTACCCGACCGTGTTCGCGTTCGCGACGTTCTGGCCGGTGACCTCGAGCGCGGCGCGCGCTGCGGCGAGGCCGCTCGCCGCGATGTTGAGGCCCCCGAAGCTGCTCATCGCTCAGCCCTGCCGGTCGAAGAGGTGGGCACCCGCACCGGCAGTGGCCCACGCGGTGCGGCCTGCGGCGCCGTAGACGTCGGCCGAGGCACCCCCTCCGACGGTCGCCAGCGTCTCCTGGGTCGCTCGCGTCGCCGCGCGGAGGTAGCTGAGGTTCGTGTCGCGCACGTCCGCGATCTGCGCCGTCAACGCGGTGAGCGCGGTGAGGTGGGACAGCAGCACGTCCCGCCAGGCGTCGTTCGGCGCGGCTTCGGCGAGCTGCCTGAGCGTCGCGTCCTCCGGGACGCCCCAGGCGGCGGCGACCGACGCGGCCTCGACGGTCCGCTCGATACCGGTGGTGCGGAGGTGACCGAGCACCTGCTCGACCTCGCGCGTCGCGTGCTGCAGCCACTTCGACCGGCCGGCGGTGAGCAGCAGCTGCTCCTCCTCCAGCTTGAAGACCAGCAGCTCGAGCAGCTCGCGTTCGCGCCACAGAAGGGTGGAGAGCTCGTTCACGCCCATCGTTCCCACCTCTTCTGTCCGTCGTCGCGATCCGCGGTCCTCCACCACCATCGGCCGATCGGCCGGCGATGTAAGGGAGAGCGATCGTCCGGGTGAGGATATGCACCCGATCGGCTCGAATCCGGAAGGCGCAGCACCCCCGTTCGAGGGGATTCCCTCGTCAGAATTGCGGCGCGCGAAATGGGGGTGCCGCGCTTCCTCGGCGCCGCAGGAATTCCGCCATAGGTTCGGCACACGCCTATCGAACCGGGCGATGTGCAGACGGGGGAGTCATGGGGACACGAGCCGAGCGCGACGCGCTGGTCCGCGACAACCTCGCCATCGTGGGCTACCTGGTGAACGAGGTCGCCCGCAAGGCGACCCACCTCTCCCGTGACGAGCTCGCCTCCGCCGGTGCGTTGGGCCTCCTGCTCGCCGCCGACACCTTCGACCCCGCGCAGGGCGTGCCGTTCGGCGCGTTCGCGCGGCGCCGGGTGCTCGGCGCGATCGCGGACGAGATGCGGGCCGCGGACTGGGCGACCCGCACCGCTCGCCGCCGGATCCGCGAGACGCTGACGGTGCAGGAGTCGCTCACGGGCGCGCTCGGCCGGGCACCGAGCGTCGACGAGGTCGCGGAATCCCTCGGCGTCGACCGGAAGGCCGCCATGGAGGCCCTCTCCGGCGCCGGCCGGTCCGTCGAGTCGCTCGACGAGACCATGGCCGATGTGATCGCCTCCGACGCGGTGAACCCGGAGGACGCCGTGCTCGAGACCGAGCGCACGCGGTACGTCACCGCCGCGGTCCGCAGCCTCCCCGAGCGGATGCGGTACATCGTGGAGCAGATCTACTTCCACGACCGCTCCGTCGGTGAGCTCGCGACGGAGCTCGGGCTCACGCACTCCGCGGTCTCCCAGCAGCGCTCGGAGGCCGTGCGGATGATGCGCATGGGGCTCGAGACGCAGTACTCCACCGGACCCGCTCCGCGGGTGGAGGCGGAGACGCGGGCCGCCCCGGCGCGCCGAGCGGCCTACCTCGCGCGACTCGCGGAGACTTCGTCCGCGCACATGGCGCGGCCGGCGCCGCGCGAATTCCTCGAGACGCGTTCCGCGTCCTGAGCTCCGAAACGCACAACTGAACACGTTCCTGCCCCTACTTCGGGGCGAACGCTAACGACCGGCGGAAAGCGGTCGATAGCCATTCGCGTCGGACCACGGATGGACCGCAGGCACCACGCCATTTCACGGAGGAAATCACCATGGCATTCACCATCAACACCAACCTCGATGCGCTGAACACGTATCGGAACCTGACCAACACGCAGAACTCGCTGTCCAGCTCGCTGGCGAAGCTCTCGAGTGGTCTCCGCATCAACAACGCGGGTGACGACGCGGCCGGCCTGACCATCGCGACCGCGCTCGGTTCGCAGGTGTCGGGTCTGCAGCAGGCCTCCCGCAACGCCCAGGACGGCACCTCGGTCGTGCAGACCGCGGATGGCGCGCTCGGCCAGGCGCAGTCGCTCCTCGGTCGTCTCCGTGACCTCGCGGTCCAGGCGGCGAACGACTCGAACAGCACCTCGGCCCGTGCGGCGATCACCACCGAGGCGACCAGCATCACCGCTGAGCTCACGCGACTCGGCAACTCGGTCAACTTCAACGGCAAGAACCTGCTCGACGGCAGCGCCGGGACGCTGAACTTCCAGGTCGGCGCCGACGGCAACTCGCAGAGCCAGATCGGCGTCAACCTCTCGTCCGCCAACCTGGTGCAGGTCGCGTCCAACCTGGGCAACGCCGGCGCGAGCTTCGACGTCACGTCGCCGACCACGGTGGCGGGTGCGCAGAAGTTCACCAACGGCACCACGGACGTGTCCGTGACGCTCGGTGCTGCAGGGACCTACAAGACGGTCCAGTCCGTCGCGGACGCGCTGAACGGCGACAGCAACTTCGCGTCGACGTTCTCGGCGTCGGTGAACGGCAACAACCAGCTGGTCGTGACGTCGCTCACCGGCGGCACGGTCACCGGTGGTACGCACACGACCGCCGCTGCGGCCGGTACGGGCATCAGCACGGGCACCGCGATCACCGGTGGTCTGGACTTCTCGTCCGCCTCCGGCGCACAGGCGGCCATCACCGCCATCGACGGGCAGATCCAGGTTGTCTCGACCGCCCGGTCCAACATCGGTGCGCTCGAGAACCGGTTCGCGTCCGCGGTGTCGACGATCTCGACGTCGATCACCAACCTGACCGCTGCGAAGAGCCGCATCACCGACGTCGACATGGCGTCGGAGATGGTCAACTACTCGCGCGCGAACATCCTGTCCCAGTCCGGTACCGCGATGCTCGCCCAGGCGAACTCGCTGCCGCAGCTGGCGCTGAAGCTCCTGGGCTGACGCGAAGGATCTCCGCCGAGGCGGGAGCGGCGGCGCCCCCGTCCGCCGCGGCCGCGTCGACTTGCCGGAGGGGGTGGGCACTGGGCCCCACGACGAGCGCGCCGACGCGGAGCGCCGC
>NZ_JBQCGC010000032.1:0-10012 GCF_051956055.1 Amnibacterium sp. | reverse complement strand
TCAGGATCGGTGCCGGCGCGGTTCTCGTGCTCGCCGGCCTGCTGCTCCTGCCGTGGGGCGCCCTGCTCGCGCTGGTGGGCGCGCTGGTCCTCGTCGCCGGGGTCGCCAACTGGTGCTTCATCGCACCGCTGCTGGGTGTGCCGTTCCGGGCCTCGGACCTGCCCACCGCGCCGCTCCGCGACCACGCGGACGCGTCGCACTGACGGTGCGCCGCGCCGGGCGGCATCAGTGCTCGACGCGGAACCGGTCTCGCAGCTTGCCCGATCGGTAGGTCGTGGCCGCCGCGGACGTCCTCGTCCCGACGACCACGACGCCACGGCTGTGCCGCGCGTCCAGGTCGGCCATCGCGAGCGCCAGGTCGTCGAGGCCGTAGAAGCCCGACACGAGCACCCGGATGTTCCAATCGGCGACCAGCTGGGCCACGTCGCGGAGCTCGATCGCGGCGATCCGGTCGTCGCCCGGCGCGCGGTACAGCTCGACCTCGACCTCCCGGCGTCGCTCGCTGGCGACGAACCGGCCCATCGGCAGGGAGAGCTCGGCGCCCAGCGACTCGTACGAGCCGTAGTTGTCGAGGAACGCGCTGATCCGCTCGCCGTCGGCCGATCTGCGGATCCGCTCCGCGAGACCCGGGCCGTAGGCGACCGGCCGCACGCCGATCGAGCGCAGGTAGTCGTGGTTCTCCTCGCCGGCGATGCCCACGACGCGGGCGCCGGCCAGGTGCGCGAGCTGGCACTCGAGGTGCCCGACGCCTCCGGCCGCCGCGGACACGACGACCACGTCCTGCTCGCTCAGCCGGAGCCGCTGGATCAGCCGGTAGGCGGTCAGCCCGACCAGGTAGAGCGCGCCGCCGACCTCCCACGTCACGCGCTCCGGCTTCGGTACCACCGCGCCGGCCTCGACGACCACCGCGTCGGCGTGCGCGCCGTGCGCCGGGTCGTGCCCGAGGACGGCCGCTCCGTGCCGCACGCCCTGCACGCCGGGGCCGACGGTGCGGACGAAGCCGGCGAAGCTCGTCCCCTGTCTCGCGGGGAAGGTGACGGGGAGCGTGTCGGCGAACCGGCCCTGTCGCACGTACAGGTCCATGTGGCTCACGCCGGCAGCCACCACATCCACGAGCACCTGGCCGGGGCCGGGCTCGGGCCTCGGCTGGTGGTCGAGTCGCACCGCACCGACGTCCCCGTAGGCGTCGTAGAGGGCCACGCGGCCCGATCGCTGCTGCACGGGCTCACGGTATGACCGGCCGCGGCAGCCGGCCAGGGGCCTTCGGTCCTTCCCGAGGTGACGGGGGCGCGAGGCGGAGGACGACCGTCCGGCTCAGTCGTCGAGCTCGAGCGGCTCGCCGGTGCACAGCGCCAGGAAGACGTCGCGCAGCAGGCGGACGGCTCCGAACCCGACGACGAGGCCGATCGCGATCGCGGCCGCCGGATCCAGCCAGTACAGGCCGTGCGCGAGGAGCACGATGGCGCCGACGACCGCCACTGCGGCGGCGGAGGCCGCGTCCGCGACCGTGTCGAGCAGCACGGAGCGCATGTGCAGGTCCTCCTCCTGCGCGCCCCGGCCGAGGATCACCGCGCCGAGCCCCATCGCCGCGGCCGAGGCGACGGAGACGAGCAGGACCGGCAGGCCCGCGACCTCCGGCGCGCCCGTGAGCAGCCGGCGGACGGCCTCGACGAGGACGCCGACCGTCAGCGCCAGCAGCCAGCCGCCGTTGATCAGCGCCACGACCGTCGTCGCGCGCGACCGCCCGTGCCGGTCGCGCAGCCGCACGGCGATCAGCCCCAGCACGATCGCGAGCGAGTCGGCGAGGAAGTCGGCACCTGCCGCGAGCACGGCGACGGAGTGCGCGAGCAGGCCCGCGACGGCCAGCGCGCCGATCAGCGCCACGTTCAGCGCCAGCACGGCCCCCAGCCGGCGCGCCTGCCCGGCCCGCGGGGGAGTCGCCTGCGGTGACGAGCCTCCGGAGGTCATCCCCGCAGGATCTCCCGGGCCTCGCGCAGCGCGTAGAAGACGATCACGAGCCCGGCCAGCGGGTCGGCCCACCACCATCCGAGGAGCGCATCGAGCACGAGCCCGAGCAGGACCGCGCACGCGAGCAGCCCGTCGACCACGGTCACCCGGCTCTCCGTGATGAGCACCGGGTTGCCGAGCCGGGTGCCGACGTGCCGCTTGCCCGCGGCGAGCGCGAACATCGCGAGCGCCGTGATCGCGGTCCACACGATGCCGCCGATGCTCCGCTGCGCGTGGTGCTGGGTGAGGAGGGCGACCGCGGACTGGACCACGAGATAGGCGGCGAGCAGCACGAACGCGACGGCGATGAGCCGCAGCGCCCGCCGCTGCCGGTCGGCCCCGACCCCGGACAGCTCCCAGAGCACGACCGTGCTCGCGCCGATCTCGATCAGGGAGTCGAGACCGAAGCCGGCGAGTGCCACCGACCCCGCCGCGATCGCGGTGATCGCCAGGACCACGATGCCGACGACGTTCCACAGCAGCGTCGCGACCTCGAGGAGACGACCACGGCGCAGGAGGGAGGCGTGCGAGACGGTGGACACGCCTCCGATCCTGCCGTGTGCGGTCGTGCCACGTCGTCAGTCGTCGCTCGGTGCCGCCGCCATGCCGACCCGGATGTCCTCCATCACCGTCGAGTCCGCGAGCGTCGTGACGTCGCCGATCGGCCGGTGCTCCGCGACGTCGCGGAGCAGACGCCGCATGATCTTGCCCGACCGGGTCTTCGGCAGCTCGGCGACGATGAGGATCTGCCGCGGGCGCGCGATCTTGCCGATCTGCGTCGCGACCCAGTCCCGCAGCTCGGCGGCCAGCGACGGACCGCCCTCGCCGGCGTCGCCGCGGAGGATCACGAAGGCCACCACCCCCTGCCCGGTCGTCTCGTCGGAGGCCCCGACGACCGCCGCCTCGGCGACCTTCGGGTTGGCGACCAGCGCCGACTCGATCTCCGTGGTGGAGAGCCGGTGCCCCGCGACGTTCATGACGTCGTCGACGCGGCCGAGCAGCCAGAGGTCGCCGTCGGCGTCCTTCTTGGCGCCGTCCCCGGCGAAGTAGCGGCCGGGGAAGCGCGACCAGTACGTGTCCACGTACCGCTGATCGTCGCCCCAGATCGTCCGCAGCATGCTCGGCCAGGGCTCGGTGAGCACGAGGTAGCCGCCGGATCCGTTCGGTACCGGCGTGCCCGAGTCGTCGACGACGTCCGCGGAGACCCCGGGCAGCGCTCGCATCGCCGCTCCGGGCTTCGCCGCGGTGACCCCCGGGAGCGGGCTGACCATGATCGAGCCCGTCTCGGTCTGCCACCAGGTGTCGACCACGGGGGTGCGGTCGCCGCCGATGTGCGTGCGGTACCAGATGTACGCCTCCGGGTTGATCGGCTCACCGACGCTGCCGATGACCCGGAGGCTCGACAGGTCGTGGCGGCCGGCGAACGCGGTCCCCCACTTCATGTGGGTGCGGATCGCCGTGGGCGCGCAGTAGAGGATCGACACCTTGTACTTCTCGACGATCGCCCACCAGCGGTCCTTGTCGGGGAAGTCCGGGGTGCCCTCGTAGAGCACGCTCGTCGTCGCGTTCGACAACGGCCCGTACACGATGTACGAGTGGCCGGTGACCCAGCCGATGTCGGCCGCGGTCCAGTACACGTCCGTGTCGGCCTTCAGGTCGAAGACCTCGTACTGGGTCCACGAGCACCCGGTGACATAGCCGCCGGAGGTGTGGAGGATCCCCTTCGGCTTGCCCGTCGTGCCGGACGTGTACATGACGTAGAGCGGGTGCTCGGCGTCGAAGGCCTCGGCGTGGTGCACGGGCGACGCCTTCGCGACGGTGTCCGCCCACCAGTGGTCCCGGCCCTCGGTCCAGGCCACATCGTTGCCGGTGCGACGGGCGACGAGGACCGCCGACACCTCCGGGCACCGCTCGAGCGCCTCGTCGACCGCCGGCTTCAGCGGGGCGACCGCACCACGGCGCCAGCCGCCGTCCGCGGTGATCACGACCCTGGCCTCGCAGTCGAGGATCCTCGTCGCGAGCGCCTCCGCGGAGAAACCGCCGAAGACGACCGTGTGCGGTGCCCCGAGCCGCGCGCACGCGAGCATCGCCACGATCGTCTCCGGGATCATCGGCATGTAGATCGCCACCCGGTCGCCGGCGCGGAGGCCCAGGTCCGTCAGCGCGTTCGCCGCGCGGCAGACCTCCTCCGTGAGCTCCCGGTAGGTGATCGCGCGGCTGTCGCCGGGCTCGCCCTCGAAATGGAAGGCGACCCGGTCGCCCAACCCGGCCGCCACGTGGCGGTCGAGGCAGTTCACCGCGACGTTGAGCTTCCCGTCCGCGAACCAGCGCGCGAACGGGGCGCGCGTCCAGTCGAGCACCTGGCTGAACGGCTGCGCCCAGTCCAGCCGCCTGGCCTTCTCGGCCCAGAACGCGAGGCGGTCCTCGTCCGCTTCGCGGTAGGCCTCGGCGGTGACGTTCGCGGCGGCCGCGAACGCGTCCGAGGGCGGGAACCGCCGGGACTCGTCGGACAGGTTGTCGATCGTGGGCGCAGTGGTGTCGCTCATCGTGCGGTGGTCCTCCGGGGTCTCAGGCGCGCGGGAACACGGGGAGCACGACGCGCTTGAAGCTGCTGTTCAGCACGGTCGCGAACGACGTGTACCAGGCGAGGAGCGCGGTGATGATGCCGAGGTAGCCGCCGAGGACGGACAGCCCGGACGCACCCGCCGCCGCACCGATGCCGAGCGCGAAGAACGTGAGGGTCAGGAACGCGAAGACCGCCACGAGCGCACCGGTCGTCCGGAGCGCGGCGACCGTCATGTAGAGCGTGAAGATCCCGAACGCGATCAGGAAGATGCCCACGCCGGTGCCGCCCGCGGCCACGTCGCCCTTGGTCGAGACGAGGTACCAGAAGGCCAGCCAGAACCCGCCGTAGGTGCAGAAGGCGGTCGCGCCGAACGTGTTCTTGTTCGCGAACTCCCAGATGCCGGCGATGAGCTGGCCGAGGCCGCCGTAGAAGGCCGCGAGTCCGAGCACCGCGGCGCCCGCCGTCGGGATGATGCCCGCGTTCGCGAAGCTCAGCACGAAGGTGGTGAGCGCGAACGCGGCGAGCCCGAGCGGAGCGGGATCGGCGAATCGGGGCCCGGCGTCCACCACGGGCGGAGCCGTCACGGTGGGATCGGGAGCGGGGCTGACGTTCGATGCGACGTGTGCCGACGACATGGTGTCTCCTTCGACCGGGAAGCGCCATCGCTTCCCATCCGAGCGGAGCATACGCTCGCATCGTCCGGAAACTCCATGCTGACCGGCGCTTCTGGTAGGTCGCCCTCCGGCTCATCCGGAGGGGCCGTGCGCTACTTGGCGAGGCCGGCGATGAGGTTCACCGTCGCCGCCAGCACGATCGCTCCCAGCAGGTAGGAGAGCAACGCGTGGCGGAGCGCGGATCGGCGGATCGCCCGGCGCCCGACTGGGGTGTCGGAGATCTGGTACGTCATGCCGATGGTGAGCGCGAGGTAGGCGAAGTCCGCGTAGTCCGGCTCCTCCTGCTGGTTGAAGTCCACGCCGCCGTCGCGCCCCGTGTAGTAGAGCGCTGCGTACTTGAGGGTGAAGACCGTGTGCACGAGGAACCAGGCGAGCGCGACGCTCGTCACCGCGAGCGCCGGATCGAGGATCTTGCCGCCCTGGTGATTGCCGCTGAGGAGCAGGGCCACCGCGCCCAGGCTCGCGATGCACGCGACGGTGAGGATCGTGCCGCTCAGCGCGGCCGTCGGATCCTCCCGCGTCGCGTGCGACGCGGTCTCCCGGGCGTCCATCCCCCAGATCGCGCGCCAGGTGAGGAGGAGGAACACCAGCGCGAAGCAGATCCACCCCGAGCTCGGCGCGACCGTCGGGGCGCGGAGCAGTGAGCCGACCAGGCCGCCGCCCACCACCCCGACCAGGGCCGCGACCAGCACCCGCACGATGACGAAGGACCGCTTGGACAGCGGTCGGCTCCGAGTCGATCGAGCAGCGGTCATGTCGGCACAGTAGACGGGGTGGCCCGCCCGGTCCCCGACCGTCGCTGAGCCGCCCGTCGGGACGGTCTCGGCCCGAGGGTGAACCGGCGTGTTCAGATGCTCCGGTGCTCCCGGACGGCCGCCGCCAGCTCGTCGAGCTGCGAGGCCAGCGCCAGGTCGACCTCGAGCGGTGCGCTCGCGTGCAGCGCCTGCATCCGGCGCCGTTGCGGCAGCGAGGTGTTGATCTCGTGCTCGTCCGCCCGCAGCGCCGCGAGCATGTCGTGCACGACGTCGGGCGTGCTCCGCCTGCCGAAGCCGACCGACTCGCCTGCGGTCGACGACGCCATCATCGGGGTGTCGGTCGCGCCGGGGTACGCGGTCGCCACGTGCACGCCCGAGCCGTGCAGCTCGCGACGCAGCGCGTGACCGAACGCGGCGACACCGGTCTTCGTCGCGGCGTAGACCGTGTAGAAGGGGAGCGGCACGAGGGCGATGCCGCTCGCGACGGTGAGGACGACCGCGCCTCGCCCGGGCGGAACCCGGTGCAGCTCCGGCAGGGCGGCTCGCGTCAGCAGGATCGGCGCGGTGAGGTTGAGATCGATCATCGCGTGGATGTCGGCGGGGTCGATGTCCTCGAGGTGACCCGCCCGGACGTTGCCGGCGTTGTTGACGAGCAGATCGATCGCGCCGAGGCGCTCGCGGGCCTCCGTGACGACGCGGCCGGGCACCTCGTGATCCGTGACGTCCGCCGCCAGGACGTGCGCCGTGCCCCCCGCTGCGCGGACGAGGTCCGCGGTCTCCTCGAGGGGCTCCGGTCGGCGACCGACGAGGAGCAGGCTCGCGCCCTCAGCGGCGAGCTGGACGGACAGCTCCCGGCCGATGCCGCTGCCGGCTCCGGTGATGATGCCGGATCGATTCGTCAGGTCCACGGTGCTCCTCGGGTCGGGTCGGGTCGGGTTGGGGTTGGGGTCGGGGTCGGGGTCGGGGTCGGGTGGGTCAGTGCAGCAGGGCGAGCGCGGCCACCCGGGCGTCCGCGGCCCAGTCGATCGCGGGCTCGGTGTGCGCACCGACCATCGCGCCGTCGTAGAGCATCGCGAGGTGGATCCCGGTGGTCTCGGGGGCCGCTGATCCCGCCTCCTGCGCCAACCGGGCGAAGAGGCCGCGGATCCACGCCCGGTGCTGCACGTTGACCGCGTGCGCGGGGGAGTCCTTGGTGCTCTCGGCCTCCGCGTTGATGAACGGGCAGCCGTTGAAGTCCTCGGTGCGGAACCAGTCCCCGAGCAGGGTGAAGACGGCGGCGATCTTCGCCTCGGGGCCGCCGTCCACCGCGTCGAGCTCGGCGGCGACGTGCTCCCGCCACGCGCGGCTCCTGCCTTCCACATACGCGCCGACGAGGTCGTCCTTCGTGCGGAAGTAGGTGTACATGCTCGTCTTCGACACCCCGGCCGAAGCGGCGATCGTGTCGACGCCGGTCGCGTGGATGCCGTCGGCGTAGAACAGTCGGTCGGCCGTCCTCACCACCCGCTCCAGAGCGGGTCGGCGTCGAGTTGTGGGCGGGTTGACGACCATCGCGACCTCCATGAACTGGTCTGTGCAGACTAGTCCCGGTGGGGCGCCTCCCGACGCCCCACCGGCGGGATCAGGCCTGCTGCTGGTAGGCGAGGTCGGCTGCGGTGAGACCCTCGAGGGCCATGCCGAACGGGACGTCCTGGGTGATGCGGCGGCGCAGGTTGAGGTTCAGGGTCTGCTTCTGGAGCGAGCGGTACAGCGTCGGCTTCGCGGCCAGCTTCCTGGCGATCTCCAGCCCGCGGTCGAGCGCGCGGTCGTGCTCGACGACCTCGTTGGCCACGCCCCACTGCAGGGCGGTCCGCGCATCGATCGTCTCGCCGGTCCAGAGTAGGTACTTGGCGCGCGCGGTCCCGGCGATCTCCTCCCACACGACGTGCAGGCCGTCGCCGGCGGTGATGCCGAAGGCGGGGTGCGGGAAGTCGCCGTAGGTGGCCTGCTCGGAGGCGATGTGCACGTCCGCGAGGAGCAGGTACTCCGAGTGGATGGTGGCGGTGCCGTTGGCGACGCCGACGACCGGCATCGGCAGGTCGAGGAGCCGCTCCAGAACCTTGCGGCCCTCGACGCGGGTCTTCTCCCACGCGGCCGGCTTGAAGATCTCGCCGAGGCTCGGGCCGTCGATGTCCTTCATGAAGTGGTCCCCGGTGCCGGTGATCACGAGGGCCCGGTTGTCGCGGTCGAGCGAGATGTCCTCGAGCGCCCGGGGGAGGTCCTCGTGCGTCTGGCCGGTGAACGTCAGCGGGCCGCCGTCCGTGTGGAACCGCATGACGAGCACCCCGTCCTCGTCGCGGGTGAAGGCGAGGTTCTCGTACGAGTCGAAGTAGGCGGGCGTGCTCATGGTGGCTCCTGATGTCACTGGTGGCTGGACAGACCTGTTCAGTCCGCGAGGTAACTGTACCGATCTGTCCGGATAAGTCAACGCGAGAGCCGCTCGTGACCGTGCGAATCGGGTCGCGCGTGATCCGACCGGGCCAGTCGATCTCGCTCCGGTGGGGCCGCGACCGGCGAGCGGTCCTCAGTGCTGCACCGCGGCGACGATGCTGAGCACGCGCTCGCCGATGAAGCTGAGCCCGGCCGCCGCGACGAGGAGCATCGGCAGGCCCATCCCGATGCGTGCCCCTGGCGGGGCGCCGACTCGACCGGTCCGGCGCGCGAGCACGAGCACCGCGAGGACGGCAGCGGCGATCGCGGCGGCGATCGACACCGCGGTGGCCAGCAGGAACAGGAGCAGCCCGACGGGCGCGACCGCCATCACGGGGACGAAGGCGTCACCGATCGTCAGCAGCCACGATGCGCCGAGCACGAGGAACCCGCCGCGCACGATCCTCGCGTCGGTCGCGCGGGCGAGGGGCCCGCTCGCGATCCGCGCGAGCGTCAGCGCGCCTCCGGAGACGACGAGCCAACGGATCAGGACCTGCATGGCACTCCACGACTCCTCCCGAAACCCACCAATGTGGTGTGTTTCACCGGATACTCTAACGCTGTGGAGCAGGACCGCACGAACGGCCCCCGCGGGTCCTACCGGAAGGGGCAGCTGCAGCGGGCGCGGCTGCTCGATTCGGCGACGGCGGTGTTCGAGCGCCGCGGTGGAGATCTCACGCTCGGCGACGTCGGCGAGCAGGCGGGGGTCTCCCGGGAGTCGGTGCGCCACTACTTCCCGACCGTCGCCGACCTGCTGCTCGCGATGCAGGAGCAGCGCGACCGCGAGGCCGAGGCCGGCGGCGGGGACGCGCCGCTCGACCAGCGGATCGCGGCCGAGATCCGCTCCGCCCATGTCACGCGGGGGTCAGCCGCGCTGACCGCGATCCTCACGGCGAGCGCCGTGATCGACACGGAGGGGCGGGTCGGGCAGGCCATGCGTGTGCGGCTCGCCCGCCTCCGGAGCTCGCTTGGCGCGGCGGTGCGGGCGGCGCAGGAGGCCGGGGAGTTCCGCGACGACATCGAGGCCGAGCTGCTCGCACGGCTGCTGCTCGCCGCGTCGCAAGGACTCGCGGCGCAGATCCTGATCGAGGGCGACGATGCCGCGGGCGTCTCCGCGGCGCAGGCGGCGCTGATCCGTCTCCTCGGACCACCCGATCGGCACGAGGGCTGATCGGGCGGCCGACGGCAGGACCCGATCAGCCGCCGGCGCCTACCGCGAGCTTGAAGCCCACGTGCGAGGCGGTGAACCCGAGGCGCTCGTAGAACCGGTGTGCGTCCGCGCGGGCGGCGTCGGAGGTGAGCTGGACCAGGCTCGCGCCGAACTCCGGAGCCCGCTCGATCGCCCAGCGCAGCATCGCGGTGCCGAGACCGCGTGCGCGCTCGGTGCTCGCCACGCGCACCCCTTCGATCTGCAGCCGGGTCGCCCCGACACGAGGAAGACCGGGCAGTCGGGTCAGCTGCATCGTGCCGACCACCCGACCGTCCTCCTCGAGCACGACCAGGAGATGGTTCGGATCCCCGTCGATCTCCGCGAAGGCCCGCGC
>NZ_JBQCGC010000031.1:0-40522 GCF_051956055.1 Amnibacterium sp. | reverse complement strand
GCGGCCGTCGCCGCGGTCCTCGTCCTCGCGGTGGCGATCGTGCTCCGCCTCCGGGCGCGGAACGCCGGTCAAGCGGAGAACACGCCCGGCGGTCGCTGACGATTTCTTGAGTCGCTCAACTCTCCGCGAAGGTGGGGCGATGGAACCCTTCGAGCCGGCCGGCCGCCTCCGTGCCGCCGGGCTCAAGGTGACCAGGGGCCGCGTCGCGGCGCTCGACGCCCTCGCTGCGCACTCCCATGCGACCGCCGAGCAGCTCCACGGCCGCATCACGGCGGCGGGGGTGCCGATGACCCTCCAGGCCGTGTACCTGGCCCTGCAGGTGCTGACCGACCACGGCGTCCTCCGCCGCATCGAACCGGCCGGGTCCGCGGCGCGCTACGAGGTGCGGGTCGGAGACAACCACCACCACCTCGTCTGCACGCGGTGCTCCCGCGTCGTCGACGTCGACTGCGCGGACGGGGCGGCGCCGTGCCTGCTGCCCGCCGACGACCACGGCTTCTCCGTCGCGGAGGCGGAGATCACGTTCTGGGGCGTCTGCCCCGACTGCGCTCACGCGCGGACCACGGAAGGAAGAGGAATCGCATGACCGAAGGCTCCTTCACCACCACGAACGGCGGCGCGCCGGTCGCGAGCGACGAGCACTCCCAGAGCGTCGGCCCCGACGGGTCCATCCCGATCACGGACCACTACCTGCTGGAGAAGCTCGCGCAGTTCAACCGTGAGCGCGTCCCCGAGCGGGTCGTGCACGCCAAGGGCGGCGGCGCCTTCGGCACCTTCACCGTGACGAACGACGTGTCGGCCTACACCCGGGCGGCGCTGTTCCAGCCGGGAGCCGAGACCCGGATGCTCATCCGCTTCTCGACCGTCGCGGGCGAGCAGGGCAGCCCCGACACCTGGCGCGATCCCCGAGGGTTCGCGATCAAGTTCTACACGTCCGAGGGCAACTACGACCTCGTCGGCAACAACACCCCGGTCTTCTTCATCCGCGACGGCATCAAGTTCCCCGACTTCATCCGCTCGCAGAAGCGCCTCCCTGGCAGCCACCTCCGTGACAACACGATGCAGTGGGACTTCTGGACCCTCTCCCCGGAGAGCGCGCACCAGGTGACCTGGCTGATGGGCGACCGCGGCATCCCCGCCTCCTGGCGGCACATGAACGGCTACGGCTCGCACACGTTCCAGTGGATCAACGCCGACGGCGAGCGGTTCTGGATCAAGTACCACTTCCACACCGACCAGGGCAACACGACCCTGAGCCAGGAGGAGGCGGACAAGATGGCCGGCGCCGACGCGGACCACCACATCCGCGACCTCTACACCGCGATCGAGGACGGGGACTTCCCCTCCTGGACCCTCAAGGTGCAGGTCATGCCGTACGAGGACGCGAAGTCCTACCGGTTCAACCCGTTCGACCTGACGAAGGTGTGGCCGCACAGCGACTACCCGGAGATCGAGGTCGGGAGGATGGTGCTGAACGAGAACCCGGAGAACTACTTCGCGCAGATCGAGCAGGCGTCGTTCGAGCCGTCGAACCTCGTCCCGGGCATCGACGGCAGCCCCGACAAGATGCTGCAGGCGCGCATGTTCAGCTACGCGGACGCGCACCGCTACCGGATCGGAACCAACTACCAGCAGCTCCCCGTGAACGCACCGGTCGCGCCCGTGCACTCGTACTCCAAGGAGGGCGCGATGCGGTACTCGTTCGCAGCGGCGGACCAGCCGGTGTACGCGCCGAACTCCGTCGGCGGCCCGCACGCTGACCCGAAGCGCGCTGCGGAGTCGCCCGGCTGGCAGTCGGACGGCGAGCTCGTGAGGAGCGCCGCGACCCTGCACCCGGAGGACGACGACTTCGGCCAGGCCGGCACCCTGTACCGGGAGACGATGGACGACGAGCAGCGCGCCCGGTTCCTCACCACGATCACCGGCCACGTCGGCGGGGTGAAGGACCCGGTCATCCGGGACCGCGCGGTGCAGTACTGGCGCAACGTCGACGCGTCACTCGGTGACGCGCTCGCCGCCGCGCTGCCGCCGCTCGAGCAGCCGCTGCCCGGCGACGCCCAGGAGGCGAAGCCCGCGCCCGCTGCCTCCGACTGGGCGCAGGCCACCGCGCAGTAGCCCGTCTCAAGTTCGCGGATCCGGAGATTTTCGGCGACACCCCGCTGCGAAGCGCCTTCGCGCGGGGTGTCGCGGAATTCCTCCGGATCCGCGAAGGGTGACGGAGGGGGCGGGTACCGTGCGCGCGTGCCAGAACCCGTCGACGCGTGGTGGGAGCGCCGTCGCGCCTCCACCGGTCGCGACGTGCCGTACGCGGTCGGGCGCTACTTCCACGAGTGGCACCGCTACCCGGTGCTCGTGAAGCAGTACCACGCGGAGCTCAATCAGGGCATCGTGCTGAGCCAGGTTCCGCTCGCCGCCGACGTGTGGCTGCAGTGGGAGTGCGACGCGGGCCACCGCTTCATCGCGACCCCTGAGGAGCAGCGGATGCGCCCGGGCGGCGGCAGGAGGCGCCGCTCCGCCTGGTGCCCGCGGTGCGCGGAGGGGGCGCTCGCCCGGCCCGTCGGCACGGGCGCGCCCGCGAGCAGGAGGCGGGTCGGCCCGCTCTGCACGAAGACGCCCGACCTCCCGCCCGGTGAGGCGTTCGTCTCCGTCTGCGCGCCGCGGGCCGCCTCCGCCGCCGAGCCCGCGCTGCAGCAGCGGCTCGCGCAGCGGCTCGTCTGGGACGCGACACCGAACGCGATCCGGCTCAAGGAGCCGTTCTTCGACCACCTCGAGGCGTGGCCCGACCTGGTGCTCGCCGACCTGCGCATCGCGGTCGAGCTCGACACGGTGGGCCGGTACGGCCTCGAGCACTCGGGACGCCGGGAGGCCGTCGACGAGCGCAAGGACCGCCTCGTCCGTCGCGCCGGCTGGGAGGTGGTGCGCGTCCGCCTCGACCCGCTGCCCGCGATCGGCCCGTTCGACCTCACCGCGCCCTCGGTGTCGAACGCGCTCGCCGACCGGCTCGTGGACTGCTTCCGCGAGATCCGGGGTCCGCTGCTCGTCGACGCCTATCTGCGCTGACGTCCAGCGGCGACCCGGTGGGATGGGCGCATGCCGACCCTGCGGAACGCCGTCCGGATCGTGCTCGGGAGCGCGCTCGCGATCACCGGGGCGACGCATCTCACCGTCGCCCGCGCCGGGTTCCGCGATCAGGTGCCGGGCTGGGTGCCGTTCGACGCGGACGCGACCGTGCTCGTGTCCGGCGCGGTCGAGATCGCGCTGGGCGCCGCGCTCGTCGCGCTGCCGGCCGAGCGGCGGCGGATCGGGGTCGTCATCGCCGCGTTCCTCGTGGCCGTCTTCCCCGGCAACCTCTCGCAGTGGCGCCATCGGCGCGACGGGCTCGGTTTCGACACCGACGCGAAGCGGCTCGCCCGCCTCCCCTTCCAGCCGCTGATGATCGCCGCGGTGCTCTGGTCGACCCGCGACTGAGCACGGCCCTGCGCCGTCGGCGGGGTGTGCGAGCGTTGCGGGGTGAGCGCGGACGACTCCTGGCGGCTGGCCCTCGACGGCCTGCTCGGCGACCGCCCCGCCGCGGAGCCGGGCATCGATGTCGTGCCGCTCGCGCTGCAGGTGCAGGCGCGGGAGCTGCTGCCGCGCACCGCGCACCGCTGGAACGGCCCGACCACGCGCGCGGCAGGCGGCGACGCGGTGGGCGCCCTCCGGCTCGGCGTGCGGCCCGTGACCCGCACCGACTCGGGCTGGGCGCGGGGCGCGCTCACCTGGCAGTCGCTGCCGCACGTCCGGCACCGGCTGCACCTGGACGCGGCGCAGCACCGGTGGGCCTGCGAGCTCGGTGCGCTGTTCCGCGCGGCGGTGCCGGCCGCCGCCGGGCAGGACCCGGACTGGCTCTTCCTCGACGAGGCGCCGAACCCGCTGCTCTGGGAGCTGCTCGCGCAGGGGGAGGCGCTCGGGGTGCCGCTCGTCGCACCGGCACGGGGGTCCGCCCGGCTGGGCGGCGCCGCGGTGCTCGCCCTCGACGCGGTGCGGGTGCAGGAGGGCTTCCGGGTCGCCCCGCGGCTCGAGGTCGACGGCGAGCCGGTCGACGTGTCCCGGGCGCATCCCATCGGCGATCACGGCGTGTGGACCGTCGCCGACTCGCCCGCGCACGTCGTGCTCGCCCCCTTCCCGGCCGCCGTCGACCCCGGCCTGCTCCGCCGGGATCCGCTGCTCGTCCCGGCCGACGCGGCGGACGAGCTCCGGGAGCGCTGGCTGCCCGCGCTGCAGGAGCGGTTCGCCGTCGTGAGCAGCGACGCGTCCGTCCCGATCCCGGAGCCGGGGGCACCCCTCCTGGTCCTCACCGTCCGCTCGGACGCGGCGGGGCGGGCCACGCTGCTCTGGCGCTGGGAGCGGCTGCTCGGTCGTCCCGCGCCCGCCACGCCCCGCGCCGCCGCGCTGCTCCCGCCCGGCTGGTGGCCGGCGCGCGGCCTGCCCGCGCCCCGCACGCTGAGCGACGAGGAGGCGCTCGACTTCGCGATCGACGTGGTGCCGGCGCTCTCGGCGCTCGAGGACGTCCGGGTCGAGCACCTCGGCGCCCCCGCCCCCGAGGTGCTCACGGGCGAGCCGGTGATCGAGGTCGCGGTCGCCCCCACCGAGCGCACGGACTGGTTCGACCTCGGGGTGACGGTGACGATCGACGGGCGGGACATCCCGTTCGGCCGGCTGTTCGAGGCGATCGCGAAGGGCCGCAGGCGGCTGAAGCTCGTCGACGGCACCTTCCTCTCGCTCGCGCACCCCCGGCTGCAGGCGCTCGTCGCGCTGGTCGAGGAGGCCGCCGAGATCCCCGAGTGGGCCTCGGGGTTCGCGGTGCCGCGGGAGGCGGCGGCCCGCTGGGCCGACTTCGAGGACCTCGCGGACGAGTCGGAGGAGACCGTGCGCTGGCGGGCGCTCCGGGCCGCCGTCTCGGCGCCGCCGGAGCCGGTCGAACCGCCCGCCGGCCTGCGCGCCGCGCTGCGGCCGTACCAGCGGGTCGGCCTCGACTGGCTCGCATTCCTCCGGCGGCATGGGCTGGGCGGCGTGCTCGCCGACGACATGGGGCTCGGGAAGACGCTGCAGTGCCTGGCGCTGGCCCAGCACGCGCACGAGACGACCGCGCCGGAGGACCGCCGGCCGATCCTCGTCGTCGCGCCGACCTCCGTCGCCTCCAACTGGCTCGCCGAGGCCGCCAGGTTCACGCCCGACCTCGTCGTGCGCCGGGTCGCCGACGCCGACGGCCCGGCTGCGCCGATCGCCGCCGCGGTCGACGGCGCGGACCTCGTCGTGACGACCTATCCGCGACTCCGGCTCGACGCCGCCGTGTTCACCCGGCTCGCAGCCGACGGCGCGTTCGCGGCCGTGATCCTCGACGAGGCCCAGGCCGTGAAGAACGCGGGATCGATCACCCACCAGGTCGTGCGCGACCTGCGGGTGCGGCCCACGATCGCGGTCACCGGCACGCCCCTCGAGAACTCGCTGACGGAGCTGCAGGCGATCCTCGCGCTGACCGCACCAGGGCTGTTCCCGTCGGCCCGGCGCTTCCGGGAGGAGTACCTGCGCCCCATCGAGGGCCTCCGCGCGGGCTACACCGAGGGGGCTGGAGCGGGCAGCGCGCCGGAGGCGAACGCGGCGCAGCGCGCCGACGCGCTCGCGCGCCTCCGGAGCCGCATCCGCCCCTTCGTCCTCCGGCGCACGAAGGAGCAGGTCGCGCCCGAGCTGCCGCCGATCGAGGAGCAGGTGCGGTCCGTCGACCTCGCTCCCGCGCATCGCGAGCTCTACGACGTGACGCTGCAGCGCGAGCGCCGCAAGCTCTTCGGGCTGCTGCCCGACATGGACCGCAACCGCTTCATCGTGCTGCGGTCGCTCACGCTGCTCCGGCTCCTCGCCCTCGACGCGGCGCTGGTCTCGGAGGAGCACGACGGCGTCCGCTCGAGCAAGCTCGACCTGCTCGCCGAGGAGCTCGCGGAGGCGCTCGCGGAGGGCCGGCGCGCCCTCGTGTTCAGCCAGTTCCCCTCCTACCTGCGCCTGGTCGGCGCACGGCTCGACGCGGAGGGCGTGCCCTGGACGGTGCTGGAGGGGAGCACCCGCGACCGGGACGCCGTGATCGACCGGTTCCGCACCGGCGAGGCGACCGTGTTCCTGATCAGCCTCAAGGCGGGCGGCTTCGGGCTGAACCTCACGGAGGCGGACCTCGTGTACCTGCTCGATCCGTGGTGGAACCCGCAGGCGGAGGCGCAGGCGGTCGGCAGGGCCCACCGCATCGGGCAGGACCGGCCGGTGACGGTGCGGCGCCTCGTCGCGGCGGGCACCATCGAGGAGAAGGTGCTCGCGCTGCAGCGCCGCAAGCAGGACCTGTTCGACGCGGTCGTCGACGACGGCGAGCCGTTCTCGGCGGCGCTCACCGCGGACGACGTCCGCGACCTCCTCGCCTGAGCCACGTCCGGTGCGGTGGACGGCGGCGCAGCCGCGGCGTGGAAGCATTGACCCCGATGAGCGCGGCGGGACGGGATCGGCTGCGCATCGGTCTCCTGATCGCCGGGATCGCCCTGCTCGCGTTCCAGCTGCGGAGCCCGCTCGTCGCCCTCGCGCCGGTGGCGGCGGAGGCGCAGCGCGGGTGGGCGATCTCGCCGGCCGCTTTCGGGCTGCTGACCACCGTCCCCCTCCTGTGCTTCGGCCTCGCGACGCCGATCGCGCCCTGGCTCGCCCGGCGGGTGGGGATCGAAGGCGCGATCGAGGTCTGCATCGGCGGGATCGTCGTCGCGACCGTCCTCCGCTCGATCGACGGGTTCGGCGTCGCGATCGCCGCCGTGGTGCTGCTCGGGCTCGCGATCACGATCGGGAACGTGCTCGTGCCCGCGGTCATCCGCCGCGACGTGCCCGCGCGGGGCCGTGCCGCCGCCACGAGCGTCTACTCCGTCGCGATCAACGTCGGCACCGTGATCACGTCCGTCATCACGGTCCCCCTCGCCGCGCTGCTCGGCTGGCGGGTGGCCGTCGCGGCCTGGAGCGTCGGTGGCGTCGTCGCCGCGATCGTCTGGCTCGTCGTCCTCCGCCGCGCGCGCACCGAGGCGCGCCTGGCGCTGCCGACGACCGCGCCTGCCCGCGTGCCGTTCCGGCCGGACGGCCTGGCCGTCGTCATCGCGGTCGCCTTCACCGCGCAGTCGGTCAGCTACTACGGCGTGACGACCTGGCTGCCCACCCTCCTCGCCGACGAGCGGGGCTACTCGCCCGCGGTGGCGGGCACGGCGTCCTCCGTGTTCCAGCTCGGCGGCATCGTGGGCGCGATCGTCGTGCCGCTGCTCCGGCTGCGATTCCGGCCCCGCACGGTCATCGCGGTGATCGGCGTGCTCTGGGTGAGCCTCCCGGTCGTGCTGCTCGTCGCTCCCGAGCACTTCGTGCTGGGGAGCATCACCGGCGGCATCGCGCAGGGCGGCGGGTTCACCGCGGTGTTCACGATCATCGCGGAGGTGGGCGGCGATGCGCGCCGCACGACCGCGCTCTCCGCGTTCGTCCAGACGTGCAGCTACCTCGTCGCCGCTGCCGCGCCGCCCGTGGTGGGCGCGCTGCACCAGCTGGCCGGCAACTGGACCGTGCCGATGCTGGTCGTGCTCGGGTCGACGATCGCGTTCCTCGTCTTCGGCGTGCTCGCCGCCACCCTGGCCTCGCGCCGAGCGCCCGCCTGATCCGCGCGGTCAGCGCTTCGCGGCGGCCTTCTGCGCCTGCTTGAACTCGCGCACCTTCGCGAGGGAGGCTGGGTCGACGATGTCCGCGACGGACCGGTACCCCTCGTCGCCGTAGGCCCCGGCCGCCTCCCGCCACCCGGGGCCCGCGAAGCGGTCGCGCTTGCCGAGGAGCGCCAGGAAGATGCGCGCCTTCTGGTCCCCGTAGCCGGGCAGCGCCTTCAGCCGCCGCAGCACCTCGGCACCGTCGGGGTCGCCCCGAGTCCAGATCGCGCTCGCGTCCCCGCCCCACACCTCCAGCACCGCGGTCGCGAGCGCCTGGACGCGCGCGGCCATCGATCCCGGGTACCGGTGCACGGCCGGCGACTGCGTGAACACGGCGGCCAGGTGCTCCGGGTCCTCCGCGGCCAGGGTCGCCGGGTCGACGGCGCCGAGCCGGTCGCGGATCTTCGCGGGCCCGGCGAACGCGGTCTCCATCGCGACCTGCTGGTCGAGCAGCATCCCGACGAGGAGCGCGAACGGGTCGGAGGAGAGGAGCGCATCGGCGGCTTCGTCGCCCGTGATGTGCAGGTCGGTCATGCCCCGACCGTATCCCCGGCCGGCGCGGCGACGCCCCGGAGCAGCGCGGCGGCGACGAGCACGAGCGCCCCGCACGCGGCCATCGCGGCGCCCGGGGAGAGCAGCGCGCCGAGCGGACCGGCGAGCAGCGGGCCGACGCCCTGGGCCGTCATCATCCCGACGGAGAGCAGACCGAACCCGACGCCCTGGCGGCCGGCGGGCAGCGCGTCGCGGTAGTCCCGCTGCTTCCCGAGCTCGTACGCGAGCCCGGTCGACGAGACGAGCAGCAGCAGCGCGGCGACCGGGGTCGCGGGCGAGAACGCGAGCGGCAGGAGGGGCAGGCCGACGAGCAGCAGCAGCGGGAGCACGAGACGCTCCCGCGTCGCGGGCCGCGCCAGCCTGCCGACGAGCAGCTCGCCCGCGAGCGCGCCGGCGGGCGGCGCCCCGATCGTCAGCGCCGTGAGCAGGCCACCGGCGTGCTGCGCCCCGGCGTATGCGACCGCGAGCGACTCCGCGCCGACGAAGAGCCCGAGCGGCACCCACCAGAGCAGCAGCAGGTCGCGCAGCAGCGGGATCCGGAGGACGGCGCGGTAGCCGCGCAGCGTCTCCGCCGGGTGCCAGCGGTCGGCCCCCTCCCGCTCGCCGGGGAGGGAGGGGAGTCCGATCGCGAGCACGACCGCGGAGGCGGCCTGCAGCCCCGCGGCGATGAGGAGTGCGGGCGCCGGGCCGAGCGCCTGCAGCGTCGCGCCGCCGACCGCGATGCCCGCGAGCTGCGAGGTCATCGACGTGATGGTGAACAGGGATCGCCCGAGCACGTAGCGGTCGCCGTCGAGCAGCCGCGAGACGAGCACCGACTGCCCGGTGGAGAAGAGGGGCTGCAGGAGCGCCGCCGCGGCGACCACCGCGAGGCCGCCGCCCAGCCCGAGGGCCCCGGAGGCGAGGAAGGCGGCCGCGACCATCCGCATGACCGCACCGAGGGGGAGGAGGACGCGCGGCGGCACCCGGTCCGCGAGCGACGGGAGGACCGCGCCGCCCAGCACCTGGGGCAGGAAGCCGGCCGCGAACGCGATCGACGACCACGCGGGCGAGCGCGTCGTGTCGTACACGGCGACCGAGAACGCGAGCACCTGGAGCGACGCGGCGGCCATGCTCAGCGTGGCGCCCGCGTAGAGCGCGGGATAGCCGCGGCTCGCGAACACCGCGCGATAGGTGGTGCGCGCCTCGGTCATGGCACGAGCCTGCGGCGCGGTGCCCCACGCGCCTACACTTTCGCCCCGCGGCGAAAGGACGGCGGTGATCCGGCTCGAGGTGGGATCCGCGGACGTCGCGGCGTCGCGCTTCGCCGTGTCGCCCACGTTCGAGCTGGCGCAGCTGGTCAGGAGCCTCGCGGCGGGCGCCCCAGGCACGCCGGTCGCCCGCCGGTACGGTTCGCGGTTCGCCGCCGACGACCCCGCGCTGCGGACCTTCGCGTACCTGCAGGGTCCTCGGGTCGGCGCGACCTTCTCCGCGCCGCCGCCCGCGGGCATGGCGCAGACGATCGACGACGACCTCGCGGTCCTCACCGGCACGGATCCGGAGACCGTGCGGCGGGAGGTGGACGAGATCCGCGCGCTGCGGCGCCCGGCGCCCGACGTCGCGGCCGTCCTCGACGACGCGGCCTTCGTCGACCGCCTCGCCGACGCCCTGCGTCGCGCGTGGGAGGTCCTGCTCGCCCCGGACTGGCCGCGGGTGCGCGCGGTGCTCGAGCGGGACGTGCGGTTCCGTGCCGAGCGGCTGGGCGAGGAGGGCTGGTCCGCCGCCGTTGCGGGCATGCACCGGCAGCTCACCTGGACCGGCGACGCGATCGTCGCGGACCGGCCCACCGAGGTGCACGAGGACCTGCGGGGCCGCGGCCTGCTGCTCGTGCCTTCCGTCTTCATCGGGCAGGGCCTCGCGATCTACGGCGAGGGCGGCTGGCAGCCCGCGATCGTCTACCCGGCGCGGGGTGCGGGGCTCGTGTTCGAGGAGGCGGCGGTGCCCACCGACCCGCTCGCGCCGCTGCTCGGCCGGACGCGGGCCGGGCTGCTGCTCGCGCTCGAGACCCCGTCCTCCACGACCCAGCTGGCGGCGCTGACCGGTGCGTCGATCGGGGCCACCGGCGATCACCTGAAGGTCCTGCTCGACGCCGGCCTGGTCTCCCGCGCCCGTGTCGCCCGCTCCGTCGTCTACCGCCGCACCCCGCTCGGCGACGCGCTCGCGACGCCCTGACGGGTTGTGGCGGCGCCGCGTCTCCCGTACCGTCGACGCCGTGCTGCTCTGAGAACCGGTTCCGCGCCCGCGTCCGAGGCGTCGTCGAACCCGTCCTCGAGAGCCTCCTGCGCTCCGATCCGACGTGCGACGACCGTGCCCGGCGGGCGATCCTCCCGTGTTCGGAAGGCGCCCCATGGCCCATCAGCTCCGCATCGACGGCATCAGCCGCACCTTCGCCGACCGCCGCGTGCTCACCGACGTCTCGCTGACCGTCGGGCCCGACGCCCGCGTCGGCCTGATCGGCGAGAACGGGGCCGGCAAGTCCACGCTCCTCCGCATCGCGGCGGGGCTCGACGAGCCGGACGCCGGGGTCGTGCACGCGCCCGCGCGCACCGGCCTCCTGCGCCAGGAGCTGCCGTACCCGCCGGAGGAGACGGTCGGCCGCGTGCTGGAGGACGCGCTCGCGGAGGCGACCCGCGCCGCCACCGCCGTCGAGGCCGCGTCGGCCGCGGTCGCCCGCGGCGAGCCCGGCGCCCCGGCGGCGCTCGCCGACGCGCTCGCGACGGCGGAGGCGACGGGGGCGTGGAGCGCCGAGGCCAGGAGGGGCGAGGTGGCCGCCGGGCTCGGCGTCGACGCGATCCCGGCGGCGAGGACCGTGGGGTCGCTCTCCGGCGGTCAGCGCTCCCGGGTCGCGATGGCGGCGCTCCTGCTGGCCCGTCCGACCGCGCTGCTGCTCGACGAGCCGACCAATCACCTCGACGACGCCGCGATCGGGTTCCTCGAGCGCACGCTCGCCGCATGGCCGGGCCCCGTGCTGTTCGCGAGCCACGACCGCGCGTTCCTCGACGCGGTCGCGACGCGCGTGGTCGACCTCGATCCCGCGCCCATGCCGTTCCCGCACGTGGTCGCGGGCGACGACGCGGGCTCCGGGTACGGGGTGCGCTCCTCCAGAGGGGGCTACACCGCGTACCTCGCCGAGCGCCGGGCGGAGCGCTCGCGCTGGGAGCGGCGGTTCGCCGAGGAGCAGGAGGAGCTGACCGGGCTCCGGCACCGCGTCGCCGTTACCGCCCGGCAGACGAACAGGAAGGACACCCCGCGCACCGAGGGGCGCGCCTCGGCCAAGTTCTATTCGGACAAGGACGCGAAGGTGACGAGCCGGCTGGTGCGGAACGCGCGGGTGCGGCTCGAGACCCTGGAGCGCGAGCAGGTGCGCAAGCCGCCGCCCGAGCTCCGGTTCGCAGGCCTCACGGCGCCGAAGGGCACCGTCGCGGACGGCGCCCTGGTCCGCGCGACGCGAGCGGAGGTCGCCGGCCGGCTGGCCCCCACGACGCTGTCGATCGATCCGGGAGCGAAGCTGCTCGTGACCGGGGCGAACGGCGCAGGCAAGTCGACGCTGCTGCACCTCCTGGACGGCCGCCTCGCGCCCACCGGGGGTGCGGTCGACCGGGCCGCGCGGCTCCGTTCGGCGCTCCTCGCCCAGGACGTCGTGTTCACCCGGCCGGAGGCGACCGCCCGGGACGCCTACCGGGCGGCGGTGGGGGAGGCGCGGGCGGAGGCGGTGCCTCTGTCCGTGCTCGGGCTCGTCGCCGGACGGGACGCCGACCGGCCGGTTGGTGCCCTCAGCGTCGGCCAGCAGCGGCGGCTCGCGTTGGCGATCGCGATCGCGGATCCGCCCGACCTCCTCCTGCTCGACGAGCCGACGAACCATCTCTCGCTCGCGCTCGCCGAGGATCTGGAGGAGGCGCTCGGTACCCATCCTGGCGCGGTCGTGGTAGCGAGCCCCGACCGCTGGCTGCGCCGCCGCTGGCCCGATCGGGCCCTGCACCTGGCTGCGGGAGGATGGGCGCATGCCCGGTGACAACCTGACCCGCGTCGAGGCGGAGGAGCGCGCGGCGCTCGTCGCCGATCTCGAGTACGACATCGCGCTCGACCTCACGATGGGCCGGGAGGTGTTCGGCGCGACGACGACGATCCGGTTCCGGGGCACCCCGGGCGCACCGACCTTCCTCGACGCCCTCACCGTGGCGGTCGAGTCGATCCGCTTCAACGGCCGCGACCTCGACCCGGCCGTCGCCGACGGGACCCGCATCGCGCTCCCGGCGCTCGCCGAGGAGAACGAGGTCACGATCGCGGCGACGATGCGGTACTCGCGGTCGGGGGAGGGCCTGCACCGCTTCGTCGACCCCGCGGACGGCCGCGTCTACCTGTACACGCAGCTCGCGACCACCGACGCCCGCCGGGTGTTCCCCTGCTTCGAGCAGCCGGATCTCAAGGGGCGGTTCACCCTCGAGGTCACCGCGCCGGACGGCTGGGACGTCCGCTCCAACCAGCCCGTCGCCGCCCAGGAGGCGGTGGGCGACGGCGACCGCTGGTGGCGGTTCGAGCGCACCGAGCCGCTGTCCACCTACCTCCTGGCCCTCATCGCGGGCGACTGGGTGGCGCACACGAGCGAGCTCACGTCCTCCGACGGCCGGACGATCCCGCTCGGGGTGCTCACCCGCGCCTCCCTCGCGCCCTTCATCGACCCGGAGGAGATCGTCGAGACGACGAGGGGCGGCTTCGGCTTCTACGAGGACGCCTTCGGGATCCCGTTCCCGTTCGTGAAGTACGACCAGGTGACGGTCCCCGAGTACAACTGGGGCGCCATGGAGAACCCGGGCCTCGTCACCTTCAACGAGACGTTCGTGTTCCGCTCCACCCCCACCGAGGCGCAGCGCGAGCAGCGGGCGATGGTTGTGCTCCACGAGCTCGCGCACATGTGGTTCGGCGATCTCGTGACCATGCGCTGGTGGGACGACACCTGGCTGAACGAGTCCTTCGCGACGTTCATGTCGTTCCTGGCCACCGCGGAGACCACCCGGTGGACGAACGCGTGGGCGACCTTCACCACGAGCGAGAAGAACCACGGCTACGAGCAGGACCAGCTGCCCTCCACCCACCCGATCGTCGCCGACATCGCCTCCGTCCAGGACATCGCCGTCAACTTCGACGGCATCACCTACGCGAAGGGCGGCAGCGTGCTGAAGCAGCTCGTCGCCTACGTGGGGCGGCGCGAGTTCTTCGCGGGGGTCGCGGCGTACCTGCGCGAGCACGCCTGGGGCAACGCGACGCTCGCGGACCTGCTCGCGCGCATCGCGGCGGCGAGCGGCCGCGACCTCGCCGCGTGGAGCGCCGAGTGGCTCGAGACGGCGGGCGTGAACACGCTCGTGCCGGAGATCGAGACGGACTCGAAGGGCGTCGTCACGCGGTTCGTCGTGAAGCAGCTGCCTGCCCCCGTCGGCGACCCGATCCTCCGGCCGCACCGGCTCGCGGTGGGGCTGTACCAGCCGGAGGGGGAGGACGGCGCGCTCGTGCGGGTGCAGCGCGAGGAGCTCGACGTGGTCGGCGAGCGCACCGAGCTGCCGGCCCTCGTCGGCAGCAGGCGGCCGGCCCTCGTGCTCGTGAACGACGACGACCTCGCGTACGCGAAGGTGCGCCTGGACGCCGCGTCCCTCGCCGTCGCGCAGGAGGCGCTGTCCTCGGTCGCCGCGGACCTGCCCAGGACGCTGCTGTGGAGCGCGATCTGGGACATGACCCGCGACGGGGAGGCGTCGCCCTCCGACTTCGTGCGGCTCGTGATCGACCACCTCGGCGCCGAGACCTCCGCCCCGCTCCGCGGCACCCTCCTGCAGCAGGTCGTCATGGCAGCGGAGGAGTACACGGACCCGGCCGCGCGCGCGGGTGCGCTGGAGACGCTCGGCGACGGCCTGCTCCGCCTGCTCGCGCACGCGGAGCCCGGTTCGGACGCGCAGCTGCAGCTCGCGCGGTCGTTCGCTCGCGTCGCGCGGACCCCGCAGCAGCTGGACCGGCTCGCGGACCTCGATGCCGGCGCCGCCGAGGGGCTCCCGCTCGACCCCGACCTGCGCTGGGCGCTGCTGACGGGGCTCGTCGCGGGCGGCCGGGCGGGGGAGGCGGAGATCGCCGCCCTGCTCGCCACCGACGACACGACGAGCGGCCACGAGCACGCCCTGCTCGCCCGCGCCGCGATCCCCACGCCGGAGGCGAAGGCCCGGGCCTGGGCGGCGCTGTTCGACTCGGCGGAGCTCACGAACTCGCAGGTCGAGTCGACGGTGCGGGGCTTCTCGCGCGTGCTCGACCCCGCGCTGCTCGAGCCGTACGTCGACCGGTACTTCGCGGGCGTCGAAGCGGTCTGGTCGTCGCGCTCCTTCGCGCTCGCGGAGCCGATCGCGGAGGGTGCCTACCCGCGTCCGCTGGCGTCGGCGGCACTCGCGGACGCGGCCCGCTCCTGGCTCGCCGCGCACCCGGCCGCGCCGGCGCCGCTTCGCCGGATCGTCTCGGAGAACCTGAGCCGCACGGACCGCGCGCTCGCCGCCCAGTCCCGCGACCGAGCCTGACGCGCCTCCCGCGCCTCCGCCGCCGAGAGCACTTCGGCAGGCTGATCGCACTTCAGCAGGCTGAGCACGTCCGACTGAGCCTGCCGAAGTGATCAGAGCCTGCCGAAGTGCTCGGGGGTGCGGAGGAGGAGTGCTGGGCAGTGCGGAGGAGGGGAGGCGGGTTCGGCCCAGGTCGGCGGCCTAGCGTGGACGGGTGACCGGCAGCATCCCCCTCCGTATCGGCTACAAGGCGTCCGCGGAGCAGTTCGCGCCGCGCGACCTCGTCGAGCTCGCCGTCGGGGCCGAGGCCGCCGGCTTCGACTCCGTGGCGACGAGCGATCACTTCCAGCCCTGGCGGCACACGGGGGGCCATGCGCCGTTCTCGCTCGCCTGGATGGCCGCGGTCGGCGAGCGGACCTCGCGCATCACGATCGGCACCTCCGTGCTGACGCCGACGTTCCGCTACAACCCGGCGGTGATCGCCCAGGCGTTCGCGACGATGGGGGAGCTGTACCCGGGCCGCATCTGGATCGGGGTCGGCACCGGGGAGGCGCTGAACGAGATCGCGACCGGGTTCCGGGGCGCTGGCGAGCAGGAATGGCCCGAGTTCAAGGAGCGCTTCGCGCGGCTCCGGGAGGCCGTGCGGCTCATGCGCGAGCTCTGGACGGACGAGCGGGTCAGCTTCGAGGGCGAGTACTACTCGACCCACGACGCGAGCATCTACGACCGCCCGGCGACCCCGGTGCCGGTGTACGTCGCGGCCGGCGGTCCCGTCGTCGCGAAGTACGCGGGCCGCGCGGGCGACGGCTTCATCTGCACCTCCGGCAAGGGCATGGACCTCTACACCGAGAAGCTCATCCCCGCGGTGGAGGAGGGTGCGGCCGCCGCCGGCCGTGACGTCGGCGCGATCGACCGGATGATCGAGATCAAGGTCTCCTACGATCCCGACCCGGAGGCCGCGCGCGAGCACACCCGGTTCTGGTCGCCGCTGTCGCTCGGCAAGGAGCAGAAGCACGACATCACCGACCCGGTCGAGATGGAGCGGGCGGCGGACGCGCTGCCGATCGAGCAGATCGCGAGCCGCTGGATCGTCGCCTCCGACCCGGACGAGGTCGCGGAGCGGATCGGCGAATACGTCACGGCGGGCTTCACCCACCTCGTGCTGCACGACCCGCGCGACGACCAGCGCCGCTTCCTGGAGCTCTTCGAGCAGGACCTCGCGCCCCGCCTCCGCGCGCTCGGCTAGGGGCCGGAGGAGCGGCTCGCGTCAGGCCAGCTGCTCCACGATCGCCGCGCCGAGGTCGTCGCCGGAGCACCATGCGGCCTCGACCCGGCTCCGCTCGCTCCAGCCGTCGCCGCAGAACCCGACGCCCTCCGGGGTCAGGAAGAAGGTGCGGTCGCGCGGCTCCCGCGGGTGCGCGAAGCTCCAGCGGTGCACGATCACGTCGATCGGGTCCAGCGGCACGCCGAGCACGCGGCGCATCGCGTCGAGTACCGACGCGGCCGCCGCCTCCGGGGCCGACAGGTGGATCGACGCGACGTCCGACCTCGTGTGCGCGACGAGCACGGGTGCGCCGTCGCCGCGGCTCCTGCCGTCGTCGGCGAGCCACCGGATCGGCAGGTCCGAGACGAACGCGGCGTCGAACTCCGGCCACGAGCGCTCCGCGAACCGGGCGGCGACCGCGATCGCCGGCGCATACGGCTGCGCGGCCGCCGCCTGCAGCGCCGGATCCGTCAGGAGGCGGACCGCCTGCGGCCCCGGCATCGCGAGCACGACGGCGCGAGCGGGCGTCCCGTCCACCTCCGGACCGGGGCCGACCGTGCCGACGACCCGGCGCTCGACGTCGAGGCCGCGGGCGAGGTCCTCCGCGAGGCTCCGCATCCCGCCCGGCGCGGCGTACCGCATCGGGCCCGGCTTCGCCTCCCCGAGCCCGTGGGCGTCGGCGACCCGGAACCTGTCGGTCCACGCGCGCAGCAGCCCGCGGGCGGTCCAGTCGTCCGCGACCGCCCGGAAGCGGTCGTCCGACACCGTGCAGTAGGGCGCGCCGAGGTCCACCTCGTGCCCATCGGAGGTGCGGGCCCCCAGCCGGCCGCCCGGCCGCCTGCCTCGGTCCAGCACCTGCACCCGCAGCCCCGCATCGACGCAGCGTCGTGCGCAGGCGAGGCCGCTGAGTCCCGCACCGACCACGACGACGTCCACAGTCACCCGTCGATCCTCGCAGGGGCGCCCGCCGCGAGCCGGGGAGCGCGGTCAGCCCGGGAACGGCGTCATCCCGTGCCCGGAGCACGCCGCCGCACCCGGGTACACGTGCAGTCGGCCGTTCGCCGCGCGGCAGAGGACCGATGCGGGGGACGGGGCCGGGGAGGCGCCGGCGCCGGCCGCGCGGGAGGCCCCGCCCGCGCCGGGTCCGGCCGCCGCGCACGCGTGCAGCGCGGCGGCGGGCAGGCCGCTGCGCTCCACCTCGACCGACCGGGTCGGGGTCCCGTGGCACACCACCGCCACCCGGTCGGAGGCGGGAGCGCCCTTCCCGGAGCTCGCCGCGCTCCCGCTGGAGGTGCCCACCAGCACGGGCCGGACGAGCACGAGCCCGCCCCCGAGCAGCGCCACGGCGAGCGCGGCGCCCGCGACTCCGGCGGCGCGGCGCGCGGCGCGGCGGCGGAGGTCGATCCGTCGCTGCACCCCGCGCTCGATCCGGCGCAGCTGGTCGTCGGTGGGGAGGCCGTCGCTCATCGCTCGTCCTCCAGATCCCTGCGCAGGCGCGCGCGGGCACGGCTCAGCCGGTTGCGGACCGCGCCCTCGGTGAGCCCGAGCCGCGCCGCCGCCTCCGCGTACGCGACGTCCTCGACGAGGCAGAGCCGGGCCACGGCCGCGTCGAGGGGCGGGAGGGCGTCGAACGCCCGGCGCAGCAGGTCCGCGACCTCGCTGTGCTCCTCCGCGGGGAACCGCGGCTCGCGGGCCGCCTCCGCCTCGTGCAGCACGCGCCGCACCCGGGCGCGCCGTCGGTTGGCCGCGAGGTGCTTCACGGTCACGATGAGCCACGGGAGCGCGGAGTCGCCGACGAGGTGCACGCGGTGCCGCTTGCGCCACAGCAGGAGGAACGCGTCCTGCACCACCTCCTCCGCGTCCGGCTTGGACTCGATCGAGCGGTACGCGACGGCGTAGAGGGGGCCGGCGTGCCGGTGCACGATCTCGCCGAAGGCCGCCTGGGCGCCTGCGCCCGTGCGGGCCAGCAGGTCGGCGTCGCTCAGCGCTCCTGGCACCGTCGCCTCCCGCCGATCGCGCGATCGGTCGGCATCCTGCCAGGCGCCGGGCACGGAGGGGAGGGCCGTCGTCACGCCGACGTCGCGCGCGTGCGGCGGCGCACCACCCGCACGGCGAGCGCGGACAGGGCGCCCACGACGCCGAGCGCGAGTAGCCACGGCAGCGCGACGCCGAACCCCACCGCGAACGCCGCGAGCGCGTGCACGAGCCCCTGCGTGCCGGCGAGGAGGCCGCCGACGAAGTCCGACGGGCCGGCAGGCGGTACCGCCGCGGGGACGACGACGGACACGTCGAGCGTCGCGGACGCGACCTGGTCGGCCAGGGTCCGCTGCTGCGCCAGCAGCTGCTCGAGCGACGTCTGCCGGTCCGTCAGCGCGCCTTCCAGCTGCACGAGGTCGGTGCTCGACGTCGCCTTCGCGAGCAGCTGCTGCAGCCGGGTGATGGAGGCGCGGAGGCTCGTGATCCGCACGCCGGTGTCCGTGACGCGCGCGGTGACGTCGCTCGAGTCGACGGTGAGGTCCCGCACGTGCCCGGTGTGCTCGATCGCGGTCAGGACCGGCTCGAACCCCGCGGCGGGGATGCGGACCACGAGGTGCGCGGACGGCCTGCCGCTCGGGTCCGCGGTGCTGCGGTCGATGCGGCCGCCTGCCGAGTCGACGAGGCTCGTGATGCGGTCCGCGACCGCGATCGGGTCCCGGGCGACCAGGTGCAACGTGCCGGTGGTGACGATCGAGCGGTCGGCGGAGGTGCTCGCGGCGTCGGATCGGCTGCCGGAGGCGACCGACCCCTTGGCGGCGGCGCCGCCGACGGCGCTCGACCCGCTCGACGCGCTCGCGGTGCAGCCGGCGAGGGAGGCGATGGCGATCGCTGCGGCGAGGGCGGTGGCGAGGATCCTGGTGCGCACACCCCTCCATGTGCGCTGCGGCCGCCTCCGTCTCGCGCCGCGGTGCGCCCTGCCCTACGAGTCCGCAGGCAGCGCGGCCGCGAGGTCCTCCCACAGGTCGTCGACGTCCTCGAGCCCGACCGAGAGCCGCACCAGCCCCTCCGGGATCGTCGGCGCTTCGCCCGCCCAGCGGCGGCGCCGCTCGAGGCTCGACTCGACCCCGCCGAGGCTCGTCGCCGCGCGCCACAGCCGGACGCCGTGCACGAGCGCGTCCGCCGCCGCCGCGTCCGAGAGCACGATCGAGACGATCGCACCGAACCCGGGATACCGCGTCTCGGTGACGCCCGGGTGCCCCTCCAGGCGCCGTACGAGCCGCTGCGCGGTCGCCTGTGCGCGCTCGAGCCGCACCGGCAGCGTCCGGAGGCCCCGGAGGGCCAGGAACGCCTCGAACGCGGAGGGCACCGCGCCCCCGAGCGAGCGGGCGCCCGTCACCTTCGCCACGAGCTCGGGATCCGTCGCCACCACGGCCCCCATCAGCAGGTCGCTGTGACCGGCCAGGTACTTCGTGACCGAGTGGACGACGAGGTCGGCCCCGTGCTCGATCGGCCGTTGCAGGAGGGGCGTCGCGAAGGTGTTGTCGACCGCGACCAGCGCGCCGGCGGCATGCGCGCCGCGCACGATCGCGGGCACGTCCGCGAGCTCGAGCGCGGGGTTCGTGGGCGACTCGAGCCAGACGAGCGCGGCGCCGCGCGCCGCGGCGATCACGGCCGCGGTGTCCGTGATGTCGACCCACGCCGCGCGGACGGCGTCGCGCGCCTCCAGCTCCTGCAGCCGCGCCACGGTGCCCGTGTACGAGTGACGGGGCGCGACGACCGTGCCGCCGGTCGGTACGAGGTCGAGCACCGCGCTGACCGCCGCCATGCCGGAGGCGAACGACACGCAGGTGCCGCCCTCGAGCTCGCCGAGCGCCGCCTCGAACGCGGCCCAGGACGGGTTGGCGTACCGCCCGTACTCGAGCTCGCCGAAGGAGCCGTACGTCGAGGCGAGCACGACCGGCTGGTTGAGCGGTGCATCGGGCGCAGCGGGCGGGCGGCCCGCGGTCACGGCTCGGGTGGCGAATCGCAGGGGGCGGGAACCGTCGTCCATGCCGTCATCCTCCCGCGCCCACCGCGCTCACCAGGGCACGGGGGTGCCGTCCCAGGAGAAGAAGCCTCCCGTCGGTCCGTCGTCCGGCAGCAGCGCGAGCCGCACGGCGCCGGCCGCCGCCTCCGCAGGATCGCCCCCTCGCGACATCCCGGGGAGCAGGTTCGTGCGGCGCAGCCCGGGGGCGAGCGCGTTCACCCGTGCCCCCGACCCCTCGGCGGCGAGCGCCTGCGCGGTGTGGAGCGTCACGGCGTTCAGCGCGGTCTTGGACGATCGGTACGCGGTGCCCCCGCCCTGGACCGCCCGCCAGTCGAACTGCGGGTTGTCGCTCGTGGTCCAGGTGAGCGACGCGGTGCCGCTCGACACGTTGACGATTCTGGGATGCGGTGAGCGGCGGAGCGCCGGCAGGAACGCGGCGGTCACGGCGACGACCGCGAACACGTTCGTCTCGTAGGCGCGGCGGAAGTCGTCGAGCGGGCCGCCGAGCGGATCCGCCCCTCCCGGGTTGATGCCGGCGTTGTTGACCAGCACGTCCAGGGCGTCGACGGAGGCGGCCGCTGCGGCGATCGAGTCCTGGTCGGTCACCTCGAGCTGGAGGGGCCGGGCCCGGTCTCCGGAGGCGGACAGTTCGTCGATGGCAGCGCGCAGCCGGTCCGGATCCCGGCCCGCCACGTGCACGATCAGTCCGGCGTCGAGCAGCTGTCGCGCGATCTCGAGGCCGATGCCGCTCGTGGCGCCCGTGACGAGCGCGACGGAACCTGGTCCCGGTGCGGTGTCGTTCATGTCGTCTCCGATTCCAACTCCAACGATGGGGTTGGAGAAAGCGTACCCCTGCGCGGGCACCTCTACCGTTGGCGGCATGGCGTGGGACACCGAGGGCACGCGGCGGCGGCTGCAGGAGGCGGCGACGGCCGAGTTCGCCGAGCACGGCCCCGACGGCACCACCATGACGCGCATCGCGGCGCGTGCGGGGGTCAACAAGGAGCGCCTGTACGCCTACTTCGGGGACAAGCGGGCGCTGTGGGAGGCCGTGCTCACCGCGGAGCTCGACCGCCTGGCGGCGGCCGTCCGCCTGACCGGCGCCGGCTTGGACGACCTCGGCGAGTTCGCGGGCGCCACCTTCGACTTCCATGCGGCCCACCCGCAGCTCGCGCGGCTGCTGCAGTGGGAGGGGCTCGTCGGGGGTGAACCGGCCGCCGCCGAACCGCGCGGCGCCCACTACCGCGAGAAGGTCGAACGGTTCGCCGAGGCCCAGCGGGCGGGCGTGCTCGACCCCTCGCTCGACGCAGGCCACGTGGTGTTCGCGCTCATCGCGCTCGCCGCGTGGTGGCAGACCGTGCCGCAGCTGGCCGCGATGATCACCGGCGCCGATGTCGATGATCGGCAGGAGCGAGCGCGGCGCCGCGCGTTCGTCGTCGAGCTCGCCCGCAGGATGGCCGCGCCGAGGGCCTGACCGGCCTCGGAGCGTCGGTCAGTCGAGCGGCTGCACGAGCTGGATCAGATTGCCCACCGTGTCGCCGGATGCGCCTTGGGTTCGAGGGAGAGCTGTGTGGCGTCCGGCGAGTCGGAGGACACGACGGTCAGCCAGCGGAACTCGCCGAGCGGGACGTCGGCGGCGACCCGGAAGCCGAGCGGTCCGGTGTAGAAGGCGAGCGCGCGGTCCTGGTCGTCGACGAAGACGCTGACGGTCCGGAGTCTCATGTCGGGTCCTTCTCGTGGTCGGCATCCGCCGCCCCTCACCCTAGGCAGGGCGGCGGCTGCGCGAAAGGGATCAGGACAGCGAATCGGTGAACATATGTTCGCATTGGATCTTGCTAATGCGCAGCGTAAGTCGATATCATGTTCGCATGTCGCTCGCCGGGATCATCGCCGCGGAGCAGCGGCGGGTCGACCGGCTCGCCGCTCGTGATGCCGCGCGTGAACGTGACGCGGCGCGACGCGGAGGGGCGACGGTCCGGCCGCTCCGTCCCTCCCCGGTCCGGGTCGATCCCGTGCACGTGCTCGACAGCGAGCCGATCGATCCCTTCTGGCGCACCTGGCCCGAGGAGGACCCGACACCGCCCGAGGAGTCGTCCCCGTCGATCCCGGTCGACCCGTGGCCCCTGCTGCCCGAATCGGTGCGCATCCTGGAGGTCGACGGAGCGCGGCTCGCCCTGGTGACCGAGCGGATCTGGATGGGCGGGACACCCGCGCTGCCGGAGCTCATGGTGCAGCGGCTGCACGCGCGCCTCCGGACGGAACCGGGCGATCACCACCTCGACCTGCGCGGCTGTGAGCAGGAGACGCGCGCGTGGGCCCTCGCGGCCGCAGCCGCCGCCGGGCTCGAGCCGACGACCTGGCGGCTCACCGTGGAGGCGGTCGAGCGGTGGGCGGTCGACGACGCCGCTGCGGCGCACCTGCCGTGTGCGCCGAACGCCAAGCCGGACCCGGACCCGCTCTTCGAGGCGCTGGCCGTCGTCGCCGAGCAGCAGCGGTGGCACAACCGGAGCGAGATGCGTCGCATCGTCGCTGCGGTCGCCGCGTGGCGCATCGCGCAGGCCAGGGAGGGGGCCGGAGCGGCGAACACGCCCTATCTGAACGGCTTCTTCCAGGACCTCGGGCTGCAGCTCGGGACGGTGTGGACCACGGCGCGGAACACGGTCCACCTGGCGGACCGCGTCGAGCGGTCCCTGCCGGCGGTGTGGCAGCGGTTCCTCGCAGCGGAGGTCCCCTGGTCCTCGATGCGTGCGGTCCACGCGGCCATGGAGGGCATGGACGAAATCGTCCTCCCCGCGTACGACGACGGCGCGTGCACGATCCTCGCGGAGGTGCCCGCGCCGCAGGTCCGCGATGCACTCCGGCGGCTCGCGGAGCGCCTCCAGGCGTCGAGCGCGGACGACCGGCGAGCGCGAGCGATGCGCAGGCGTTCGGTGATCGTCGAGGCCGGCAAGGACGGCATGGGCTGGCTCCACGCGTACCTGCCGATGGAGGCGCTGCTCACGATCGATCGCCAGCTCACGAAGGCGGCGGTGCTCGAGCACGGCCGATCGGGCGGTGCCGTCGGCATCGGCGCCCTCCGGGCGGACCTCCTGCAGGACGGCCTGATCGAGGCGCTCGCGAACGACGCCTCGCGGGAGGACGCACTCATCCCCGAGCGCCGCGGTGTGCAGGCGAAGGTCGTCGTGCTCCTGCCGGCCATGACGGCCCTCGGCCGGTCTCGGCAGCCCGCGGTCCTGCAGGGCTACGGCCCGATCGGCATCCGGACCGCGCTCGGCCTCGCCGGGACGGCGAAGAACTGGATCCGGGTGCTGACCGACCCCTTCACCGGCGTCCCCGTGAGTCTCGGCCGCGAACGGTACCGGCCGACCGCCGACATGCGGACCCTGCTCAGGGTCCTCGACGGCGGCGGCAGGGGCCCGGGTCGACCGTGCGCGCCGGAGCAGGCCGAGGTCGACCACAACCGCTCGTTCTGGAAGAACGGCGAAGGCGGCGCCACGGCGATCGACAACCTCATGCTTTTGTCGCACTTCGACCACGGGCTCAAGACCGCGGGCGAGATCGACGTCGTCCAGCTCGCGGACCGCACCGCCATCGTCACCACGAGCGCGGGCAACCGCTACGTCACCCGGCCGCTCGACCCGCTCGGACCGACACCCGTGCCGCCGGACCTCCTGGATCCCGACGACTGCCCCTTCTGATCCCGGACCGGCTGATCCCGGACCGGCCCCGTCGGTGCGCGTGCGCTCGTTCTTCGGGGATCAGGGCTGCTGCAGGACGCGGACCACGTTGCCGGAGGGGTCGCGGAACGCCGCGTCGCGCGGGCCCCACGGCTGGTCGGCGGGCTCCGAGACCACCTCCGCACCGGCCGCGACCGCACGGTCGAAGAGCGCCTCGAGGTCGTCCGTCGCGAACACCCACGGGCCGAACGTGCCCTTCACGACGAGCTCCTCGAGCGCTTCGCCGTCGGCGGGGGATCGGCCGGCGTGCGGGTCCGAGAGCACGATCTGCGCGCCTCCCGCGTCGCCGAGGGTGATCCAGCGGTGGCCGCCGGAGGAGACGTCCTGCGCGACCGGCAGGCCGAGCGCGTCCCGGTAGAACGCGAGTGCGGCCTCCGGGTCCGAGACGGGGATGGGGGAGTACTGGAGCGAGATCCGCATGCCGGGCAGGCTAGGACGCCGGGGTACCGGCCGCTTCTCCGATCCTGCTCGTCCGCCGGGGACGCGTGAGCACGCGAGCGGCGCAGTCGGGCATCTGCGCCTCGGCGGGATGCTCCGCCGCCCGGTAGGCGGAGGGCGTCGTGCCCACGATGTCGGTGAACCGGCTGGAGAAGGAGCCGAGCGAGGACGCGCCGACCGCCATGCACGCCTCCGTGACGCTCGCGCCGGCGCGCAGCATCGCGCACGCCCGCTCGATCCGCCGCGTCATCAGGTACTGGTACGGGGTCTCCCCGTAGACCGAGTGGAAGCGCCTGCTGAAGTGCGCGGCCGACAGATGCACCGCGGCGGCGATGGCCGGCACGTCCAGCGGTTCCGCGAAGCGACGGTCGATCAGGTCCCGGGCGCGCCGGAGGAGCACGAGCTCCGCACGACGCTCCGGGATCATGCGCGGGAACCTATCAGCGGGCCGGGACGCCGAGCGGGGCCTGTGCGGAGAGCGTCGCGCTGCGGATCGCGGTCGTGAGCGCCTCCACCGCCGACCGCGGGGCCGCGGGGTTCGAGAGCAGCCGGAAGTCGACGGCGCCGAGCGTCGGCAGCCCGAGCCGCACCTCGACCTTCTGGAGGTCGGAGGGGATCAGCGAATGCGCGAGCACCGCGATCCCGAGGCCCGCCCGCGTCGCGGCGAGCATCGCGTTGATGTCCCGCGCGATGCAGGCGATCCGCCAGCGGCGGCCCGACGCCTCGAGCGCGTCGATGGCCATCCGACGGGTGAAGCTCGGCGCGCGATGCACGACGAGCGGCACCTGCTCCTCCTTCACGAACGGCTCCGCGTCCTCCGCGGCCCACACGAACTGGTCCCGGAGCACGAGGGTGCCCTCGCCCGCTTCGACGGACGGCTGCTTGACGAACACGAGATCGAGATGGCCGGCCGCGAGCCGCCGCGTGAGCACGCCGCTCTGGTCGACGGTGAGCTCCAGGTCGACCTGCGGGTTGAGCCGGCGGAACTGCCGGAGGATCCGGGGCAGCTGCGTGATCGCGAGGTCGTCGGCCGTGCCGAACCGCAGCCGGCCCCGGGTGGGGGAGGAGCGGAAGTACGACTCCGCGTCGGCGTGGGCGCCGAGGATCCGGTGGGCGAACCCCGCCAGCGCCTCGCCCGCCTCCGTCAGTCGCACCCCGCGCGTCTCGCGCGTGAAGAGCGCGCGCCCCACCTCGTCCTCCAGTCGACGCATCTGCTGACTCACGGTCGGCTGGCTGATGCCGAGCTGCTGTGCGGCAACGGTGAAGCTGCTGCCGCCCGCGACGGCGAGGAACGTGCGGAGGAGAACCGGGTCGTACATCGCCCTACCCATTCGAGAAGTGAATGACGGATATCGAACTCCATTCCCAAGTGGAATGCCAGTGATTCCGTAGCGTGGGAACGGCATGTCCCACGCGCTCCTCCTCCCCGCCCGGATCCGACCCGCTCTCAGCGGCTTCGCCCCGCTCTCCGTCCCCAACTACCGGCGGTTCGCCGGCTCGAACGTGCTCGCGATGAGCGCGACCTGGATGCAGCGCATCGCGCAGGACTGGCTCGTGCTGCAGCTCACGCACAGCGTCGCCGCGGTGGGCATCACCACGTTGATGCAGTTCACGCCGTCGATCCTGTTCGGCCTCCACGGGGGCGTGCTGGTCGACCGCTTCGCGCGCCGTCGCCTGCTCATGGTCACGCAGTCCCTGGTCGGGCTCGTCAGCCTCTTCCTCGCGTCGGTGGCGCTCACGGGCACGGCGACCGTGTGGATGGTGTGGGGCGCGGCCTTCGCGATCGGCTGCGTCACCGTCGTGGACAACCCGGGGCGTCAGGTGTTCGTGAACGAGCTCGTCGGCAGGGAGCACCTGAAGAACGCGCTGAACCTCAACGCGGCCGTGTTCCAGCTCGGCGCCTTCGTCGGCCCCGCCGTGGCGGGCGGCCTGATCGGCGCGGTCGGCGGCGGGTGGGCCTTCCTGATCAACGCGCTGGCCTGCGGCGTCACCGTGTTCATGCTCACCCGGCTCGACGCCTCGAAGCTGCAGCCCGTGCCGACGCCGCAGCGCCGGCCGAACGCGCTGCGGGAGGGCGTCGCCTTCGTGCTGCGCACCCCCGCGATCCGCTACTCGATCCTGATGCTCGCGTTCCTCAGCGTCTTCACGCTCACGATGCCGGTGCTGCTCGCCGCGTTCGCGACCCAGGTGTTCCACCTCGGGGCGTCGGGCTACGGTCTGTTCAACTCGCTCGTCGCCGTCGGGGCCGTGGCCGGCGCTCTCGCGTCGACGCGCCTCACGCACCTCCGGCTCCGCATCGTCATCCTGTGCGGCACAGCGTGGGCGGCCGTGCTCGCGATCGCCGCGATCATGCCGACCGTGCAGACGTTCGGCGTCGCGCTCGTCGTGTCCGGCATCGGCAGCCAGTACTTCTTCCAGTCCGGCAACCCGCTCGTGCAGCTGTCGACGGTGCCGGAGGTGCGGGGGCGCGTGATCTCGGTGTGGGTGCTCGTGGTGCTCGGCGGCCAGGGGATCGGCGGTCCGATCATGGGCGGGATCGTCGATGTGCTCGGCGCTCGCGGCGGCATGCTGATCGCCGGCGGCGTGCCGGCCGTCGCCGGGATCGTGCTCTCGATCCTGCTGGCGCGCCGCGGCTCCCTCCGGCTCGAGATGAAGCCGCGACTGCCGGTCGTGCGGATCGTGACCCGCTAGCCGGGCAGGACATTCCCACCTGCGCCTCGGCCGGCGTGCACCCGGGCCTCCTACCGTCGCTGGCTGACATCGCAAGGAGGAACCCATGGCGGAGCAGGATCTGGGCGGGCGCAAGGTGCTCGCGGTCGTGACGAACTACGGCGTCGAGCAGGACGAGCTGGTGGTGCCGACCGAGCGCCTGCGCTCGAGCGGGGCGACGGTGGACATCGCCGCGCAGCAGCAGGAGGACGTCGTCACGCTGGTCGACGACAAGGACCCGGGGCGGACGGTGCAGCCGAGCACGACCATCGGCGCCGTCGACGCCGCGGACTACGACCTCCTGCTCCTGCCGGGCGGGGCGATCAACGCGGACAAGCTGCGCCTGGACGAGGACGCGGTCGCGCTGGCCAAGGCGTTCGTCGCGGCCGGGAAGCCCGTGGCGGCGATCTGTCACGCGCCCTGGACCCTGGTGGAGGCGGGGGCGGTGCGCGGCAAGCGGCTGACCTCGTTCTGGTCGCTGCGGACGGACCTCGTGAACGCCGGCGGCGAGTGGGCGGACGAGCCGGTCGTGGTGGACGACAGCGACGGGTGGACGCTCATCACGTCGCGGAACCCGGACGACCTCGACGACTTCGTCGGCGCGATCGACCGCGCGCTCACGGCCGTCGCCGCCTGAGGCGATCGGGTCGCGGCGGCGATCAGGCGGGGAGGATCTCGGCCTCCTTCTCGGGCATGCCGAGGTAGGCGAGCACCGCCGCCGCGTCCTGCAGGAGCGCGTGCTCGGTGCGCTTCGCGAGCGGGCCGAACGGGGAGATCCGCACGCGGCCTCCCGCGATCCGCCAGAGGCCCACCGGGCGACCGCCCGCGAACGCCCAGGACCGGAAGATGCCGCCCGCCACGACCTGCGGGTCGTGGACGCCGAGCACCGCCTCCCGGGACGCCCAGCCGTGCAGGATCGGGTCGAAGTTGCCGAGCAGCCGGGTGGGCAGCGGGGCCGGCTCCTCCCGCTCGGGCAGGTCGACCAGGCCGTCGCCGACCGCCACGGTGTCGATGGCCGCGAGCCCGGCCCGCGCGTCGCGCAGCGGCAGCTTCGCCCACACCGCGAGGTCCCGGTCGGAGGACGGCCCGTGGCCCTCGAGGTAGCGGCGGGCGAGCAGCGCGAGCGCCGCGCCGCGGTCCAGGGGCTCCGGCGCGGGTCCGAGCCAGTCCTCGGCGAGGACCATGCGGTGCTCGCCGTCCTGCACCGGCCCGCGGATCAGCCGATGCCGCAGTGTGGCCGCGAGCAGCACGTGGACCAGCGCCTGGCCGGCGGTCGGCACGCCCACCGCGTCGAGCGCGGCGCGCAGCTCGTCCCGGGTGCGCGGCGCCTCCGCGACGGCGGCCGCGACCGTCTCGACACCGAGCTCGGCCTGCTCCGGCGACACGCCCTCCTGCGCGAGGCGGCGGAGGGACTCGGTCCGCAGCCGCGGGGTGGTGAGGTCGTGCAGCCACCAGAAGTCCTGCGCGCCCACGAGGTGCAGGGTGCCCCGGTTCAGCCAGGACACCACGAGGGTGCGCGACCCGCTCAGCGCGGCGTCGACGTCCGCCGCGGTGACCCCTCGCGTCCTCGCCCGCACCGCCAGGCGGAACCCGCGCGGATCCTGCCCCTGCACCGCGAGCACCCGGCCCACCGCCTCCTCGGCGGACGCGGCCGGGCGCCCGCTGAGCAGCTGAGCGGTGCACCGGGCGCCCACCGGGTCGACGCGCATCGTCAGTCGAGCAGCAGCGCCCAGCCGTCGAGCACGCTGCCGTCGTGGTCCAGCCCGTACGCGGCGAGCCGGCGCACCCACGTCGCGAGCCCCTCCTGCGTCACCGCGACCTCGGAGGTCGTGCCGCGGACCGTCCAGTCGTCGAGCTCGCCCTCGGGCTCGTTCGCGGTGCCCGCGTAGCCGAGGTCGTCGCGGACCCCCTCGAGCAGCTCGGTCGCCGCGTCCTCGTTCGGGGCGGAGAACGCGAACTCGAACCGGGCGCCGCCCGCGACGCCGTTCTCGGCGACCGTGGACCAGTCGTCGCTGTTCATGGTCGCGAGCTCGTCGACGATCTCGGCGAGCTCCGCCGCGTCGACGTCCTCCGGCACCTCGGGAACCGTGTCCTCGATGTCTGTGGCCATGGCTCGATCCTGGCCTACGCCAACGACGCCGCCCAGTCCGCGGCGGTCAGCACCCGTGCCTGCTTCGGGAAGACCTTCTCGAGCAGCACGCGGTGCACCTCCGGGTCGTTGTCCGCGCACGCGTCGCCGAGCACGACGAGATCGAAGTCCAGGTCCGCGGCCTCGACGAACGTCGACAGCACCACGCCGCTCGTCGCGATGCCCGCGAGCACCAGCCGCTCGGCGCTGAGGCCCCGCAGCAGCACGGCGAGGTCGCTGCCCGCGAACGCGCTGACCCGGCGCTTCGTGACGACCGGCTCGCCCTCGTGCGGGGCGATCGCGTCCGCGATCTGCACGCCGGGAGCCGATTCGCCCCCGGTGCTCCGCCCCCTCATCGGCGCGAAGCGGGAGTTGGAGGCGGCGATCTCCGGCGCGCCCTCGCGGAACGCGACGCGGACGAACACCACCGGGACGCCTGCGGCGCGCGCGGCGTCGGCTGCAGCGGCCGCGTGCTCGAGCACGGCGGGGTCCGGATAGCGCTCCACGATGCTGCGCTGGAAGTCCATGAGGAGGAGGGCGGTGCGAGGCTCGGTCATGGATCGACAGTCTAGACTGTGTATTCGTGAGCGATCCCATCCCCGACGACGACGACCTCGCCGCGCGTGCGGCGAGCGAGGTCCGGGTGGCCGTCGGGCGCCTGCACCGGCGCCTCCGGCTCCTGAACGAGGGCGGCCTCAGCGCCTCCCAGACCTCCACGCTGGCGCGCATCGTCAAGGGCGAGGCGGACACCGCCGCGGCGCTCGCCGCGATGGACGGCGTGCGGCAGCAGTCCGTCGCGGCGACCGTCGCCGCGCTCGAACGCGACGGCCTGATCGTGCGGTCCGAGGAGCCGGCGGACGGCCGGCGGTCGATCCTCAGGGCGACACCGGAGGGGGAGGCGCTGTTCATCGGCAACCGCGCAGCCCGTCAGGAGTGGTTGTCGCGCACGCTCCGCGAGCGGCTCAGCGACGACGAGCTCGCCACGGTGCTCGACGCGGCGGCCCTCCTGCAGCGGCTGACGGAGCGATGACGGCGCACGCCGCGCCGCCCGTCGACCGCTTCGACCGGCGCCTGCTCGCGCCGATGATCCTCGGGTCGATCCTCAACCCGATCAACTCGTCGATCATCGCCGTCGCGCTCGTCCCGATCGCGGTCGCGTTCGGCGCACCCGCGGCCGAGACCGCGTGGCTCGTCTCCGCCCTGTACGTGGCGACGGCGATCGGGCAGCCGCTCGTGGGCCGGCTCGTCGACGTGTTCGGGCCGCGACGGCTCTTCCTCGCGGGCACGGTCCTCGCGGGCGTCGCCGGCCTCATCGGGGTGCTCGCCCCCTCCGTCGCCGTGCTCGTGGTCGCGAGGGTCGTGCTCGGCTTCGGCACCTGCTCCGGCTACCCGGCCTCGATGGTGCTGATCAGGAGGGAGGCGCAGCGGACCGGGCAGGAGAGCCCCGCCGGCGTCCTCACCGCGCTCGCGATCGCGACCCAGACCGTCGCGGTCGTCGGGCCGACCCTCGGCGGCGTGCTCGTGGATCTGGGCGGCTGGCGCGCGACGTTCGGCATCAACCTCGTGCTCGCCGGCGCGGGCGTGCTGCTCGGGATGCTCGTGCTGCCCAGGGACGAGGCGGTGCCGCACGCCGGGCAGCGCTTCCTCCGGCTCGACTGGGCCGGGGTCGCGCTCTTCGCCGCGATGCTGGTGTCGCTCCTTCTGTTCCTGATGGACCCGCGGCCGGCCGGCCTGTGGCTGCTCGGTCTCACGATCGTGGCCGCCGGCGGGTTCGCGCTCCGCGAGCTGCGCGCCGGGGACCCCTTCATCGATGTGCGGGTGCTTGCGGGTGATCGCGCCATCCTGGCGACGTTCGCGCGGTCCCTCCTCGCGGCGACGGTGTCGTACGCCTACCTCTACGGCTACTCGCAGTGGCTCGAGGACGGGCGCGGGCTCAGCCCCGCCGTGACGGGCCTCGTGCTGCTCCCGACGTTCGGCGTCGGCATCCTGATCTCCGTCACCACCGGCCGGATGCCGGAGGTGTGGGGCAAGCTGCTCGTCGGCGGCGTCGTGCAGGTCGTGGTGAGTGCGGCGCTCCTCATCGTCACCGGCGGCTCGCCGATCTGGCTGCTCGTCCTGATCGCGGCCGTGCTCGGCGTGCCGCAGGGGATGCTGAACCTCGCGAACCAGAACGCGCTCTACCACCAGGCGGACCCGAGCCGCGTGGGCGCCTCCGCCGGCCTGCTCCGCACCTTCATGTACCTCGGCGCGATCGTGTCGTCGTCGGCGTCCGCGGGCTTCTTCGGCAAGCGTGCCGACACCGCGGGCCTGCACGAGCTCGCGGTGTTCATGCTCGTGGCGTGCGGCGTCCTCGTCGTGCTGGTCCTCGCCGACCGCTCGCTGCGCCGCATCGGCCGCACGCCGCAGCCCTGAGCCTCCGGGGGCCCTCCGCGGCAGATCCGCCGGCGCGCGCAGGAGGATCAGCCGCGCGGGGCCCCCGGAGCGGATGGGCTGCTCGAGAACAGCGCGACGATGAGGGCGCCTGTCGAGCCGGCTCCGAGTGCGAGCAACGCGAGACCGATGCGTGGCCGCCAGAGCAGCCAGGTCAGGTCGACCGGGCGGGAGGAGGTGCCGCTGAGCGGCGCGTACGCGGTCCAGCCGTAGCTCGCGGCGCCCGCGGAAGACAGCACCAGGGCGGTCCCGACGCCGGCGCACAGGACCGCGGCGACGAGCAGGAGGACGAGGAGCGCGCGCGGTGGGCGCTGGTGCGCTTCGCTGCTCACGACAGCGCCTCGAGGAACTCGAGGCGGTTCCCGAAGGGGTCATCGACGTAGCACCGCTCGTGCCCGGGGAAGTCGGCGTCCCACCGCACCCGATGACCGGCGCCCGCCAGCCGCGCCGCGAGCTCGTGCAGGCCCTCGACGAGCAGACCCGGGTGCGCCTTCAGCGCCGGGGCGAACGGCTCCTCCACCCCGAGGTGCACCTCGACCCCGCCGCCGCGGAACCAGCACCCGCCACGCGCGGCGAGGACGGGCGGCTTCGCGAGCTCCGTCATGCCGAGCAGGTCGCGCCAGAACCTGCGCGCGGCGGATTCCTCGCCGCGCGGCATCGCCAGCTGCACGTGGTGGAGCGCGACGAACCGGCTCGGCGACGGATCCATGCCCGGACGGTACCCCCGGGAGTCGGGGCGCGCCTTTGCCGTCCTCCGCGAGCCGTGCGAGCGTGGCGGGATGCCGTCGGCGCAGGGGCTCAGCGAGCAGGACCGCCGCGTGCTCGCGCTCTGGGCCGCGGACTGCGCCGAACGCGTCCTCGCCGTGTTCGAGACCGCGGAGCCGGACGACGACCGGCCTGCCGATGCCATCCGCCGGGCCCGGGAGTTCGGGCGCGGCGAGCGCTCCGCGGCCGGCGAGATCCGGATCCGCTTCGTCGCCGGGCGCGCGGCGCGCGCGGGGCTGAGCGGACCCGCACGCGCCGCGGCCCGGGCTGCGGCGCAGGCCGCTGGGGTCGCGCACATGGGCGCGCACGCGCTCGGGGCCGCCGCGTACGCGGTGCGCGCGGTCGCCCTCCGGTCCCCGGGGACGACCGCGCAGGACGACGAGATCGCCTGGCAGCTGCAGCACCTCACGGCCGAGCAGCGCACCGCCCTCCGCCTCCTGCCGCCGCTCGGGCAGGACCGCGGCGGGCCGCTCGGGCCCGGTCTGCTCGCCTCCGGCGACCTCGGCGCGACGATCCGGCGGCTCCAGGCCGGGCTCGGTCCCGCGGCGTGACGGCCGGACCCAGGTGGAGGCGCGCGGCCGTCACGACCGCCGGGGCGCTCGTCCTTCTCCTCACGGGGTGCAGTGGAGGCGCGGGTGCGATCGCGCCGCCGCCCGCGCCGCCCTCGACCTGCGTCACGCCGGTGGCGTCGCGCGCGGGGTCCTGCGTCCCCGTGCACAACCCGCCCTCGCGGCTCTACGTGGAGCAGGCGATCCCCGATCTGCTCCCGACCCGCGGGTACGGCTCCATCGGGGACGTCCGGTGCACGGTGCGGATGCCGGATCCCGTCGCGCCCTCGGACCCGTCGGGCGTCTACCGCACCTCGCACTGGACCTGCGTCGGGCAGGAGCCGGAGGGGACGTACCTCCACGAGGACGTCGTCTGGAGCCCCTACGGCGGCCTGCTGCTCCTGAACGCGGTGCACCGGGACCGGTCTCCCGCCCTGACGACGCCGAAGCCGAACGACCCGGGCCTGCCGAACCCGCACGCCTCCGAGACCGCCGCCGGCTGATCCGAGCCCCCGCATCCGCGCCGCTGGGCGACGTGTGCGCTCCGGCGCCGCCGGGCAGGTGTCGCTCAGGAGGGCACGAGCGCGGGCGGGAATACGGGTGGACAGCACGAGTTATATGCGATTGCATAGATCTCGGGGCGAGCGCCCCGAGCAGAGGAGCGTGGTTCGGATGCAGTTCGGTGTGTTCTCGGTGAGCGACATCACCCGTGACCCGGTGACGGGGGAGACGCCCAGCGAGGCGGAGCGCATCAAGGCCGTGATGGCCATCGCCAAGAAGACGGAGGAGGTCGGGCTCGACGTCTTCGCGATCGGCGAGCACCACAACCCGCCGTTCTTCTCCTCGTCGCCCACGACGCTGCTCGCGGCGATCGCGGCGCAGACCGAGCGGCTCGTCGTCTCGACGTCGACCACGTTGATCACCACGAACGACCCGGTGAAGATCGCCGAGGACTACGCGATGCTGCAGCACGTCTCGGGCGGCCGCATGGACCTCATGCTCGGCCGCGGTAACACCGCGCCGGTCTACCCGTGGTTCGGGCAGGACATCAGGCAGGGCCTGCCGCTCGCGCTCGAGCACTACAACCTCCTGCACCGGCTCTGGCGTGAGGACGTCGTCGACTGGCAGGGGCGGTACCGCACCCCGCTGCAGGGCTTCACGTCGACGCCGCGTCCGCTCGACGACGTGCCGCCGTTCGTCTGGCACGGCTCGATCCGCACGCCCGAGATCGCCGAGCAGGCCGCGTACTACGGCGACGGCTTCTTCGCGAACAACATCTTCTGGCCGAAGGAGCACTACCAGCGCCTGATCGGCTTCTACCGTCAGCGCTACGCCCACCACGGGCACGGCACCCCCGAGCAGGCGATCGTCGGCCTCGGCGGCCAGGCGTTCATCGCGCGGACGTCGCAGGAGGCGAAGGCGGGGTTCCGGCCCTACTTCGACGAGGCGCCCGTGTACGGCAACGGGCCGCGGATGGAGGACTTCACGGAGCAGACGCCGCTCTCGGTCGGCAGCCCGCAGGAGGTCATCGACAAGACGCTGACCTTCCGTGAGTCGTTCGGCGACTACCAGCGCCAGCTGTTCCTGATGGACCACGCGGGGCTGCCGCTCGGCACGGTGCTCGACCAGCTCGAGCTGCTCGGCGGCGAGGTCGTGCCGGTGCTGCGCCGCGAGCTCGACGCCCTCCGCCCGGCCGGCGTCCCGGACGCGCCGACGCACGCCTCCCTCGTGAAGGCGAAGTACGGCGACGCGGAGCCCCGCCAGCCGCGCCCGAACGCGAACCGGGGCGACAACGTCACCGGCGGCTCGCCCTACCAGGACACGGCCGCCGCATGACGGCGACCCTGCAGGCGCCCGCGACCGAGCCGCGCGACGTCCGGCTCGCCAACGAGTCCTGGGAGGCGCTGCTCTCCGCGCAGGCGTCCGTCATGCGCGGGTTCGCCGCCGAGCGGATGTGGGACGAGGTCTCGCTCTCCGAGTACGACGTGCTCTACGCGCTGAAGAAGGCCGGGTGCGCGCTGCGGCAGAGCGAGCTGATGAAGCAGGTCCTGCTGAGCCAGCCCGCCCTGTCGCGCCTCGTCGAGCGGCTCGAGCAGCGCGGCCTCGTGGCGCGATCGACCGACCCGAACGATCGTCGAGGCGTGCTCGTCACCCTCACCGACGCGGGCGCCGGCGCCCAGCAGCGCACGGGCGCCCGCCACGCGCGCAGCGTCGAGGCCAGGATGCGCGCGCTCACCCCCGACCAGCAGCGGCAGCTGCGCGACCTCTGCGCGCTGCTCACCCAGCCATGAAGGAGACCCCTATGAAGCTCGTCGTCGTGTCAGGCGGCACCAGCGACCCGTCGTCCACCCGGATGCTCGCCGACCGGATCACCGCGCGCGTCCTCGCCAGAGCGGCCGATGAGGGGGTGGACGCCGACACCACCGTGATCGAGCTCCGCCCGCTCGCGGCCGAGCTCGCCTCCGCGCAGGTCACCGGCTTCGCGTCGCCCGCGCTCGCCGCCGTCATCGCGGATCTCGCGGACGCGGACGCGCTGGTCGTCGCGACGCCCGTCTACAAGGCCGGGATCAGCGGTCTCGTGAAGTCCTTCTTCGACGTGGTCGACCAGGACCTGCTGATCGCGGTGCCGACGGTCCTCGCGGCCACCGCGGGCACCTCCCGGCACGCCCTCGTCGCGGACGAGCAGCTCCGGTCGCTCTTCGCCTACCTCCGGACGCTGACGACGCCGACGAGCGTCTTCGCGGCGAGCGAGGACTGGGGCACGACCGCGCTCACCGAGCGCATCGACAGGGCCGCGCACGAGCTCGTCGTGCTGGTCGCGGCGGACGTGAAGCGGGCGATGCGCGACGCGGGCACGCACTACAACCGCGTGTTCGGGGGCGCCGCGGAGGGGGCCGACGAGATCGACCTCGACACCGACCTGATGCGGCTCGCCACCGGAGGCTGATCCGAGGGGGCCGCCCCTCGGTTTCCGGGGCATGTCTGCGAAGAACCATTTCCGCTCGCCGGAATCGGGGTGATACTGGCCCGGAGCGCACCACCGGACGAGGGCGGGGAGCATGGCGATCGAGGCGCCGGCACGAGAGGTCGCCGAGCCGGCGCACGTCGCCGCGGGGCGCTATCGGCTGGGTCGCGAGATCGGGCACGGAGGCAAGGCCCGGGTGTTCCTCGCCCGCGATCTGCTGCTGCGCCGCGAGGTGGCGGTCAAGGTCTTCCGGGCGCGCGCAGGCGAACCGGAGGAGCTGCGCCTGCAGGACGCCGAGGCGAAGCTCGTGGCCTCCTTGAACCATTCCGCGCTCACGACCCTCTACGACGCGGGCGTGGACCTCGGGGACCCCGAACGCCCGCAGATCTACCTGGTGATGGAGCACGTGCGCGGCGGTGATCTCCGCGACCGGCTGCGGCGCGGGGCGCTGGGGCCGCAGGAGGTCGCCTCCCTCGGCTTCGACATCGGCAGCGGCTTGCAGTACCTGCACGAGTCCGGCTTCGTGCACCGCGACATCAAGCCCGCGAACATCCTGCTCGGGGAGCATCGGGAGGGCGAGCGGCTGCGCGGCAAGCTCGCGGACTTCGGCATCTCGTCGCTGATCGGGCGGGGCGAGTCCGGCGAGTCGATCACCGGCACGGCTGCCTACCTCAGCCCGGAGCAGGCCGAGGGGCACGAGGCGGGTCCCGACTCCGACGTCTACTCCTTCGGGCTCGTGCTGCTCGAGGCCCTCACCGGCAGGACCGAGTTCCCCGGCGACGTCGCGACCTCGGCGCTCGCCCGGCTCGAGCGCGACCCCGTCATCCCGGCATCCGTCCCGCCCGAGCTCGCCGCGATCCTGGCCGGGATGACGAAGCGCGACCGCGCCGAACGGCTCTCGCTGACGGCGGCGATCGGCGCGTTCCAGGACGTCGTCGTCGACGACATCGTCCGACGCCGCGAGGTGCCCGACGCGGAGCGGGTGCGTCTCGCAGCAGTGCGGCGCTACGACGTGCTCGACACGGCGCCGGAGGAGGCCTTCGACGACGTCACGGACCTCGTGCGGCGCACCCTCCACCTCCCCGTCGTCGTGGTCGCGGTGGTCGACGAGGACCGCGCCTGGTTCAAGTCGCGCCAGGGCGTGCCGCTGCCGGAGCTGCCGCGCTCGCTGACGGCGGAGATCGCCAGGACGCACGGCCCGGGCACCTGGAACCTCCCCGACGTGCTCGCCGAGCCGAGTCTCGCGGAGCACCCGTTCATCGCCGGCGATCCGCACGTGCGGTCGGCGCTCGCCGCACCGCTCATGACGCACGACGGGCACGCCATCGGTCGCCTGCTCGCCTGCGACGTCGCTCCCCGCGAGTTCACGACGGACGAGGTCGCGATCCTCGAGGCGTTCGCGCGGATCGTGATGCGCGAGCTCGAGCTCCGCCTCGCGAGCAGGAGGGCGCTCTTCGCCTCCTGATCGCTGTCAGACTCGGGGACGATGCGCAGCAGCACGCCCCGTCCCGGCGACCCGTGGCCGCACGACATGGTCATCGAGGTGGAGGACTCGCCGCACGCGCTCCTCGACCTGCTGTGGCTGCGGGAGGCGTGCGACCTCCGGCCCGGCGGGGTGGACCTGCCGCCGCTGCTCGTCCACCCGCCCGACCGGCGCGTGCCGATCGACCCGGAGCGCGCCCGGCGCTGGCGGGCGGCCTGGCCGATCGTCTGGGACGAGGTGCTCGAGCACGCCGGGCGTCCGCGGCAGGCCGACCGGCTCACCGACGTCGCCGCGCTGCCGCCAGGTTCCGACGAGCGCGCGGCCATGATCCGCGCGTTCATCGGACCGACCTGGCGGGAGCGCTTCGGCGACGACGTGTTCGACGACGACGGCTACCGCGAGTGGGTCGCGGCCGATGCGGACCGCCAGGTCGCGCGGCAGCTCGAGTACGAGCGGTCGCCGGAGCGGGTCGCGCTGCCCGCGCTCGTGCCGGCCTGGGAGGCGGGGCTCGCGAAGGTGATCACCATCCCCTGCCACGGCGCCTTCACCCGCGTCGTCGGGCCGCAGGCGCTTCTCGTGACGGCGGGGACGCGCGCCGACCCGGAGGCGTATGGGGCGGCGCTCAGCCGCTTCGTCGAGGACGTCCCGCGACGCTGACGAGCTCGTGCGCGAGCGCCGCCGTCGCGCTCACCGGCCGACCAGGGCGGAGGAGCGGACCGCTCCGTACCGCGCAGCAGGGGCGCGGGTCGACCACGCCCAGTAGCGGTCGCCGTGGCTCCAGTGCCACCACTCGGTCGGGTAGTTCACGAACCCGGCGCCCGTCATGGCCGCGATCAGCAGGTCGCGCTCCTCCCGCGCCTCCGCCCCGACGGCCGCGTCCGTGAAGCACCGCGCTGCTCGTCCTCGTCCGCGAACGGGTAGGCGCGCGCCACCTCGGCCGCGTACCGGTGCCAGATCGCGAGCTGGTCCTCCTCGCGGCGGTACCCCGCCACGACGCGGAGGCGCCGGCCGGGCGGCAGGAGCAGCTGCGCGACGGCGAGCCGCGCGGCGACCCCTCTGCGGACGAGCGGACGGGGGAGATCCCGGTCCGCGGTGTCCGCGGGCACGGGCACCAGGGGTTCGCCCGCGTCGGCGACGGGCACGGCGGTGATCTCGGGATCGGCGAGGAGGACGGTCACGGCATGAGCCTCCCGGCGGCGCACCCGGGGGCGCATCGGTCTGCGGGCGGAGCACGGTCATCCGGCAGGTGGAGGATCGTGTGCGGACGCAGTCGGAACGGAAGGGGCAGGCATGGCACGCATCGCGGTGCTCGGGGGCACGGGATACACGGGCGGTTCGATCGTGAGGGAGGCGGCCTCTCGCGGCCACCACGTCACGTCGTACAGCCGGAACGCGCCCGCCGAACCCGTGCCCGGGGTGCACTACGTGCAGGCGTCGTTCCTCGAGGAGGGCGCCGTCGCCGCGGCCGTCGCCGGCCAGGACGTGGTCGTCGAAGCGCTCGCGCCCCGCGGCGAGCTCGCCGGGCAGCTCGAGGGCATCGTGGGCGACCTCGCGAAGCTCGCGCCCGAGCAGGGCGCCCGCCTCGTCGTCATCGGCGGCTGGAGCGGCCTCCGGCCCGCCGAGGGGGCGCCGCGGTTCGTCGAGGGCGACGTCCCCGCCGCGTTCCGCGCCGAGGCGGAGGAGATGGTGCGAGCCCTCGAGGCGCTCGAGCAGGCGGCGCCGGAGGGGCTGGACTGGCTGTTCGTCAGCCCCGCGCAGACCTACGGCTCGTACGCGCAGGGCGAGGCCACCGGGCGCTACCGCATCGGCGGCCCGGTCGCCCAGCAGGACGCGGACGGCGGCTCCGCGATCTCCGGGGCCGACTTCGCGCTCGCGGTCGTGGACGAGATCGAGCGGCACGAGCACCGCGGCCACATCGGCGTCATCTCCTGATGACCGAGCGCATCGAGCCCGGGGCGCGTCCCGTCGCGCTCGTCACCGGAGGCTCCCGCGGCATCGGTCGCGCCATCGCGGAGGAGCTCGGCCGCACGCATCACGTGCTCGTGGGCGGGCGGACCGCGGAGGCGGTCGCACCGGTCGTCGCGGCGCTGGCGTCGGCGGAGCCGTTCGTCGCGGACCTCGCGACCGGACCGGTGCCGGCGCTGCCCGAGCGGCTCGACGTGCTCGTGCACTCCGCGGGCGTGGACTCGAGCGGACGCGTCGCGGACGTGGACCGCGGCGAGTGGGAGCGGGTGCTCGGGGTGAACGTCGTCGCGGTCGCCGACCTGACCAGGGCCGCGCTTCCCGCCCTCCGCGCCGCGCAGGGCATCGTCGTCGCGATCAACAGCGGGGCGGGGCTGAGGGCGGCGCCGGGCGGCTCGGTGTACGCGGCGTCGAAGTTCGCGCTCCGGGCCCTGACCGACGCGCTGCGGGAGGAGGAGCGGGGCAACGGCGTGCGCGTCGCCTCCGTGCACCCCGGCCGCACGGACTCGGACATGCAGCGGGCGAAGGTTGCAGGCGAGGGCGACGACTACGACCCGCGCTACTACCTCGACCCGGCCTCGGTGGCCGCGGTGGTGCGCACCGTCGTCGACCTGCCGCCGGGCGGCACGGTCGAATCGGTGTCGGTCCGCCCGACGCGCATCCGCTGACTCAGGCGCCTGCGGGCCGGATCATCGTGCGGTGGGGGATGTCGTCCTCGAGGAACCGCTCGCCTGTTGGGGTGAACCCGAACCGGGCGTACCAGTCGACGAGGTGCTCCTGGGCGTCGAGGACGATCGGCAGCTCCGGTGCGAGGGCGACGCAGCGCTCGACCGCGGTCCGCATGATCGCGGAGGCGACTCCGCGGCTCCTGGCCGCCCGCGCGGTCGCGACGCGGCCGATCCGCATCGTGTCCGGGTCGCGCAGCACCCGCGCGGTCGACAGCACGCGCCCCTCCTCCTCCGCCCACAGCAGCTCCGTGCCGGGCTCGGCGTCGCGGCCGTCGAGGTCGGGGTACGCGGCGCGCTGCTCGACGACGAACACCGCGACGCGGAGCTCGAGCACGCGGTAGAGCACGAGCGGATCCATCGTCGCGACGGGGGAGCGGAGGAGCACGATCGGCACCGCCCGACGCTACCGACCCCTTCGTGGGTGAGGAGTTTGTATGGCCCCCCCCCCCAAAAAACAGAAACAACAAAAATTGGGGGGGCGCCCGGTCACAGACTGTGAGGGGGAGGGGGG
>NZ_JBQCGC010000030.1:0-31513 GCF_051956055.1 Amnibacterium sp. | reverse complement strand
CCTCCCCCCTGCCCGCGCGGCCCCCCCGGGGGGGGGGGGGCGCCCCCCCCCCCGGCCGCCGCTGGCCGTTGGTTGGCGGGTTTTGGGGGGGGCGGGCCCCAACCACCCCCCCCCCCACGAAGGGGGTCGCCGGAGTCAGAGGCCCCGGTAGAGCGGGAAGCGGCCGGCGAGCTCGCCGACCTCGACCCGCAGCGCGCCGACGTCCGCCCCGGGCGTGAGCGCCCGCGCGATGATGTCGGCCACCTGACCGAACTCGGCGGCGCCGAAGCCCCGCGTCGCGAGCGCGGGCGTGCCGATGCGGATGCCGGAGGTGCGCATCGGCGGCCGCGGGTCGAACGGCACCGCGTTGCGGTTCACCGTGATGCCCGCGGCGTGGAGCAGATCCTCGGCCTCCCGGCCGTCGATGGGCGACTCGCGCAGGTCCGCGAGCACGAGGTGGACATCGGTGCCGCCCGTCAGCACGTCGACCCCCGCCGCCCTGGCGTCGGGCGCGGTGAGCCGCTCGGCGAGCAGCCGGGCGCCCTCCAGCGTGCGGCGCTGCCGGTCCCGGAACTCCTCGGAGGCCGCGATCCTCAGCGCGGTCGCCTTCGCCGCGATCACGTGCATGAGCGGACCGCCCTGCTGCCCGGGGAACACCGCCGAGTTCAGCTGCTTGGCGTACGTCTCGTCGCGCGCGAGGATCAGGCCGGACCGCGGACCGCCGAGCGTCTTGTGCACCGTGGTGGAGACGACGTCGGCGTGCGGCACGGGGTTCGGGTGCAGACCGGCCGCGACGAGGCCCGCGAAGTGCGCCATGTCGACCCAGAGCTTCGCGCCGACCTCGTCCGCGATCTCCCGGAACGCGGCGAAGTCGAGCTGCCGCGGGTACGCGGACCAGCCGGCGATGATGACCGTGGGCCGGTGCTCGAGGGCGGCGTCGCGGACGCGGTCCATGTCGATGCGGAAGGTCTCCGGGTCGACGCCGTACGAGACCGCGTGGTACAGCCGGCCGGAGAAGTTGAGCTTCATGCCGTGCGTCAGGTGGCCGCCGTGCGCGAGCTCGAGCCCGAGGATGGTGTCGCCCGGCTTCGCGAGCGCGTGGAGCACCGCGGCGTTCGCGGTCGCGCCGGAGTGGGGCTGGACGTTCGCGAACCCGGCGCCGAAGAGCGCCCTCGCACGGGCGATCGCGAGCTCCTCCGCCACGTCGACGACCTCGCAGCCGCCGTAGTAGCGCCGCCCGGGGTAACCCTCGGCGTACTTGTTGGTGAGCACGCTGCCGGTCGCGGTGAGCACCGAGCGCGGCACGAAGTTCTCGCTCGCGATCATCTCGAGCGTGGTGCGCTGCCGCTCGAGCTCGTCGTGCAGCACGGCGGCGATCTCCGGGTCGACCTCCTCGAGCGGCGCGTCGAAGGTGGCGGCGATGGCGGGTGCGGTGTCGGTCACGAGGACTCCTGGCGTCGGCGGGTGCGCGGGGCGCGCTGCGGATGGACTCGGTCGGGCCCAGGCGAACGGCGCGACCTTCGTGAACGGAGTTCCATCAGCCGCTCCCCGGTGGTGACCACCTGAACGCCAGTCGCGGCGCCCTCAGTGTAGCGAGGAGGGAGCGGGGCGCCACGGTCGCGACGAGGCGCCGCACGGGCCCCGCCTGCGCCCGCAGAGCGTCCGTGACGACCGTCACGTCGGCAGCGGTCGCCGCGGCGCGGTCCCGCGAGTACGCCTGCCGCTCGTAAGCGGCCCGGAGGCGCGCGAGGGCGGCCCGTGCCGCCGGGGACGGCCCGACCTGGTCGGCGACGACGGCTTCGATGCCGCGCGGGCTCCGGCCCGACCCGGTCGGGAGGCCGAGATCGAGCGCCGAGGCGAGGACCTCGCGCCAGGCCGCGGCCGGCCCGTCGCGTCCGAGCCGGGAGAGCCTGCGCCGGCGGAGGCCGCTCCGGAGGAGGCCGGGCAGCGAGAGCAGCGCGGCGATCAGGAGGGCGATCCCCCCGCCCCGCAGCACCGGCCCGAGCACGGAGGCGCCGCCCTCCCTGCTCGCCGCGGGCGCGGCGGTGGACGCGGTCGGCGTCGGGGTGGGCGCGGCGGAGTCGGAGGGCCCCGCGGACGAGCCGGTCCTCGTGTTCGCGGACGGGAGCGGCGCGTATGAGGGCACGGCGCCCCGCCCGGGCGTCGGCTCGAACCGGACCCACCCGATGCCGTCGAAGTACAGCTCCGGCCAGGCGTGGAGGTCGTCGCTCGTCACCGTGCGAGCCGTGGTGCCCGCCGTCGCGGTGCCCGGCTGGTAACCGACCACGATGCGGGAGGGGATGCCCTCGATCCGGGCCATGACGGCCATCGTGGACGCGAAGTGGATGCAGTACCCGGCCTTCACCTGCAGGAACTTCGCGATCACCCCGAGACCGTCGCCGTCGTAGCCCTGCTCGGCCGGGGTGTTCTCGTCGTAGGAGAAGGATCCGTTCGCCAGCTGGTTCTGGATCGCGACCGCCATGTCGTACGGCGTGCGGGCGGACGCGACCCACCGGTCCGCGGTGCGCCGGATGATCGACGGCATGCGGGTGGGCAGGCTGAGGGCCTCCTCGTCGCCGGAGGGCACGGACACGGAGGCGCCGCGGAGCTGCTCAGGGGTCGCACTGACGTCGGCGGCCTGCACGCGGTAGGTCCCGACGACGCCGCCGCCGGTCCGGGCGAGGGTCAGCCCGCGCTGCTCCCAGCGGAAGCGGCCGGACACGCCCAGCACGGACACCGCCGGGTACGGCAGCGGCAGGCGGTCGCCGATCGCCAGGTCCGAGGCCGGCGTGATCGTCGTCGTGATCGTCCGCTTGTCCGCTGCGGCGGCCACGCCAGCGGCCTGCGGGGGCGCGCCGGCGCCGAGCGCGGCGCCGTCCGGGGGGTTCGGCGCCCACGTGTCGCCCTGGAAGTCCTCGAGGACCGCGAGCCGGAGGTACGTCGCCGCGCCGTTCCGCGTGGTGTAGCTCAGCACGGGGGTGTCGGCGCCACGGCGCAGGTCCTGGCCGAGCCGCAGCAGCGGGTTCGCCCCGGCGTCGATGATCGGCGCCCCCTGGGCGGCGGCGTCGGACGCGTACGGGGTGGGCAGCACCACCTGGACGAGCAGCGCGACCACCACCGCGACGGCCCCGCCCGCGGCCAGGCCGCCGACCCGTGGCGGCCGCCCCCGGCGCCGCCGGTCCACCGCGATCACGGCGAGCGCGGCCGCCGCGACCGCGAGGAGCAGCAGCCCGTTCGTCCCCGTGCCGAACGCCTTGCCCGGCACGATCGCCACCGCGACGACGACCAGGGTGCCGGCGACGGGTGCCCGGAGCGCGACGGTCACGAACTCGGCGACGACGGCGACCACCGCGGCGCCGGTGGCGATCAGGAGGGCCAGCTCGGCGGTGCCCTGGGCCGGGATGGAGTCGAGGTAGATCTGCCGGAAGGCCGCGGTGAAGGCGTCGACGACGGCCTGCGCCGCATCGCTCGCGGAGCCGACGGCGGCGGAGGACGCCGTGACGATCAGCGCGTCGACGACGGGCACGGTCGACAGCCCGATCAGCGCGGCGGCGCCGGACGGCAGCCCGATCCGGCGCGAGCCGGCGACGGCGGCGAGCGCCACGACGATCGTCACGCAGGACTCGGTCCACCACAGGCCGCCGAGCACCACGGGCAGCAGGGACAGCGCCGCGACGAGCACCGCGAGGCCGACGACGGCGGTGACGGCCCCGGTGCGGCCCGCGCGGTCAGGCATCGTGCACCGACCCGACCGGAGCGGCGGCGTTGCGCTGCGCGACCTGCCAGCCGAGCGGCGCATCGACGGGCACCGGCCGCCGCCCGACCACGGAGACCATCCCGAGCGTGCCCGCCGGCAGGGCGGGCAGCACCGGCACGTCGTGCACCGATCCGGGCCCGGTGATCACGTGCACGACCTGCACGTCGGTGGTGGCGACATCCCTGAGCACCGCGGCTGGCGGGTGCGCCCCGGTGGCGGGATGCACGGTCGCGAGGGCGACCAGCGCCGAGATCGCGTCGTTCGTCGCCTCGCGACCGGCCGCGACCCGGACCGGGGCGTGGCGCTCGTCCAGCGCGACGATCAGCGAGGCGGCGTACTCCACCGCCCATTCGAACGCGGCCGCGTCGGGCCACGCCTCCTGCCGCACGTCGAGCAGCAGCCCGGTCGCCGCGGTCGTCGCCGCCGTCTCGGTCCTGACCATGAGCTCCCCGCGTCGCGCGGTCGCACGCCAGTCCATCTTCCGCATCGGGTCACCCGCGCGGTAGCCGCGCGCGACGATGTCGAGCTGGTCGCCGACCGCGCCGAACACGGTGCTCGCCCCGCTGTCCGGGTCGTTGCGCCGCACCGCGAAGGGCAGCTCCACGGGGTGGATGCGCGGGAGCACGACCACGTGATCGAGGCCGCCCACGCGCCGTCTCGTCGTCGCGAGGCCGAGGGGATCGGTCCGCGCGACGCGCAGCGGCCCGATCGGCACCGAGCCGCGGGTCCGCGCCGAGAAGGCGTAGTCGATCAGCTGCGACGGGCGGTCGGGGCGGAGGGGCGGCAGGACCCCTTCCGCGTGCCCGGTGACGATCACGGAGCGCGGGAGGTCCTCGCTCCACTCGAGGGCGCCCGCGGCCTGCCCCCTGGCCGTCAGCCGCACCTGCACCGGGCGGCGCTGCTCGGCGATGCGGGGCTCGATGCGGCGCTCGACCTCGAGCGCCGCCGGCGACACGACGACGGAGGCGAGCCCGGCGACGACGGCCCCGAACAGGAACAGGGACACGGCGAGCAGCGCGGGCCAGCCGGCGGCGTAGGCCACGACGAGGCCGACGAGGCCGGCCACGAGGAACGCGCCGCCGCGCGCCGTGAGCCGGACCGTCCTGAGCCCCGCGAGCGGCTCCGCCGAGATGGCCACCTACTGCAGCGGGACGGTGGTCGCCGCGACCACCTGCCGCACGATCCGCTCGGAGGCGGCGGCCTGCCCCTCGCGCATGTCGACGCCGGAGCGTCGCAGCACGAGCCGGTGCGCCAGCACGTCGGCCGCGAGCGCGTCCACGTCGTCGGGGAGCACGAAGTCGCGGCCGTCGATGAGCGCGGTCGCCTTCGCCGCCCGCAGCAGCTGCAGACTCGCCCGCGGGCTCGCGCCGAGCCGCACCTCGGAGTGGTTCCGCGTCGCGCCCACGATGCGCAGCACGTACGTCTCCACGGCGGGCGAGACGTACACGTCGCGGGCCTGCGCGGCCAGGTCGGCGAGGCCCCCCTGCGGGAGCACGGGCTGCAGCCGGTCGATCGGGTCCTCGCGGCCGTGGGAGCGGAGCATCTCGCGCTCGGCGGCCTCGTCGGGATAGCCCATCGAGATGCGGGCCATGAAGCGGTCCCGCTGCGCCTCCGGGAGCACGTAGGTGCCCTCCATGTCGACCGGGTTCTGCGTCGCCACGACGAGGAACGGGTTCGGCAGGGGCCAGCTCGCGCCGTCGACGGTGACCTGGCCCTCCTCCATGCACTCGAGGAGCGCCGCCTGCGTCTTCGGCGACGCCCGGTTGATCTCGTCGCCGATGACCACGTTCGCGAACACGGCCCCCGGCTTGAACTCGAACCGGGCGGCGGACTGGTCGAAGACGGAGGCGCCCGTCACGTCGGAGGGCAGGAGGTCGGGGGTGAACTGGATCCTGCTGATCGTGCCGCCGGTCGCCCTGGCGAGCGCCTTCGCGAGCATCGTCTTCCCGACACCCGGCACGTCCTCGAGCAGGAGGTGCCCGCCGGCGAGCATGACCGCGAACGCGGAGCGGATGACCTCGTCCTTGCCGTCGATCACCGTGGCCACCGCGGTGACCACCCGCTCGGCGGCGTCCCGCACGGCCTCGGCGTCCAGGGAGTCCAGGGTGATTCCGTCGGTCATCGCGCCTTCCGTCCTGCCGAAAACCGCTTCACCATAAGCGAGCCAGCCGGATGCGGCGCGCGTGGATCCAGGATTCCACGGCAGCGGGAGGGGCATGGGGGCGGAGGCGGCTCGGTATCGTGAGCGCGTGCCGGCCGCGCTCGACGCCCACTGGGTCCTCACGTTCGTCTGCGCGGACCGCCCCGGCATCGTGCACGCCCTGTCCGGCGCGATCGTCGCGGCCGGCGGCAACATCACGGAGAGCCAGCAGTTCTCGAGCGAGGACACCGGCCGGTTCTTCCTCCGCCTGCAGGTCGAGTCCCCGTCGACCGCCCAGCAGTTCGCCGCCCACCTCGCCCCCGTCGCGGACCGCTTCGACGCCGAATGGCACCTCGACCGGGTGGGGCGCCCTGCCCGCACCCTGGTGCTCGTGTCCACCGCCGGGCACTGCCTGAACGACCTGCTCTTCCGGCAGCACTCGGGTCAGCTGCCCATCGAGATCCCGCTCGTGCTCGGCAACCACGCGACCCTCGAAGGGCTGGCCGGCTTCTACGGCGTGCCCTTCGAGCACCGGGCCGTGACGTCGCCCGAGACGCGCGCCGCGTTCGAGGAGCGCGTGGTCGCCGCGGTCGAGGAGCACGACATCGAGCTCGTCGTGCTCGCGCGGTACATGCAGATCCTGTCGCCGGCCCTCTGCGCACGGCTGGCCGGGCGGGCGATCAACATCCACCACTCCTTCCTGCCCGGGTTCAAGGGCGCCAACCCCTACAAGCAGGCCCACGCCCGCGGCGTGAAGCTCATCGGCGCGACGGCGCACTTCGTCACGGCCGACCTCGACGAGGGGCCGATCATCGAGCAGAACGTGATCCGCGTCGACCACTCGCAGAGCGCCAAGGAGCTCGTCGCGATCGGCCAGGACGAGGAGAGCCGCACCCTCACCCAGGCGGTGCGGTGGTTCGCCGAGCACCGGGTGCTCGTCGACGGCGCGCGCACCATCGTCTTCCGCTGACCCGCCGCCCGGCCGGCGTCCGCACCCGGGTGCTCGCTCTTGGCGAACTCGAAGGACCGACGCTGGCACTCGCTCGTGCCGAGTGCTAATTTCTGTCGCATTGAGCCACCTCGGCTCAACTTCGAACCTCAACACCACGGCGAGCGAAAGGACGACACCATGGCCATGAACTTCGACCCGTTCCGCGAGCTGGACCGGATGGCCGCAGCCCTCTCCGACACGCGACAGGGCCCGCGGCTGATGCCGATGGACCTGTACCGCGACGGCGACCACTACGTGCTGTCCGCCGATCTGCCCGGCATCGATCCCGGCTCGGTGGACATCGACGTCGACGGGCAGCTGCTGACGATCCGCGCCGAGCGCACCCTGCGCAGCGCGGAGGGCGTCAAGTGGCTGGCGCAGGAGCGGCGCGGCGGCTCGTTCCTCCGCCAGCTGAGCCTCGGGCAGGGCATCGACACCGACCGCATCGCCGCGACCTACGAGAACGGCGTGCTCACGGTGACGATCCCCGTCAGCGAGCGCGCGAAGCCGAGGAAGATCGCGGTGGGCACCGGATCGGACACGCAGCAGGCCGTCGAGGCCTGAGCCCACAGTGGAGGAAGGGCCCCGGCGCGCAGCGCCGGGGCCCTTCGCCCGTTCAGGCCAGCTCGTCGAACTCGTCGATCGCGCCGGGGCCGATGGCCTCCGGGCCACTGTCGCCGCGGCCGCGCAGGGACGCGATGCGGTGCTCCAGGTCCGCCACGGCCGCGCTGACGTCGGCCTCGAACGGCTCGTCGTCGCTCCACGACGCCATCTGGCTCGCGGGCCCGATCAGCACCGAGACCGACTCGATCTCCTGCGTGCCGATCCTGCACGGGATGCTCACCGTGTCCGCGGAGCTCGAGCGGGCCAGCAGCGCCGCGTACTGGATGAGGAGCGCCCCGACCCGCTCGTCGGTCCCCATCACCTGCTCGGCGTACGAGATGCGTCTCACGGCCTCTCCTCCTTCGCCGACGGCTCAGGCACCATGCGCAGTCCGGTCGGCTGGTTGGCGAGGTCGCGCAGCAGCCGGAGCCACTCGCGGTTGACCGCCGGGTCGCGGCTCCCCGCGTACTTGAACTGGATCGGGACACCTGGCGAGATCCACAGGGACCCGTGCCCGTCGCCCACCCCCGGCTCGTCACGCCAGTTGAACGCGAAGGACTCCTGCGCGCGCAGCTTCGCGTAGACCACCAGCTGCAGGTGCGCCAGGGCGCGGTCCTCCACCGGGATCGTGGTCGTCCCGCCGTAGATGAACGCGCCCATCCCGGGTCAGCCCAACCGGGTGCGCAGGTTCTCGGCGAGCGTCGCGAGGAACTCCTCGGTCGTCTGCCACTGCTGCTCGGGCCCGACGAGGAGCGCGAGGTCCTTGGTCATCGCGCCAGCCTCCACCGTCTTCACGACGACGTCCTCAAGGGTGTCTGCGAAGTCGATGAGCGCCTGGTTGCCGTCGAGCTTGCCGCGGTGCGCGAGCCCGCGGGTCCACGCGTAGATCGAGGCGATGGGGTTCGTGGAGGTGGGCTTGCCGGCCTGGTGCTGCCGGTAGTGGCGCGTGACGGTGCCGTGCGCGGCCTCCGCCTCCACCACCTTGCCGTCCGGGGTGGTCAGCACGCTCGTCATCAGGCCGAGCGAGCCGAAGCCCTGCGCCACCGTGTCGGACTGCACGTCGCCGTCGTAGTTCTTGCAGGCCCAGACGTAGCCGCCCTCCCACTTGAGCGACGAGGCGACCATGTCGTCGATCAGCCGGTGCTCGTACGTGAGGCCCTTCTCCGCGAACCGCTCGGCGTACTCGGCGTCGAACACCTCCTGGAACAGGTCCTTGAAGCGGCCGTCGTAGGCCTTGAGGATCGTGTTCTTGGTGGAGAGGTAGACCGGGTAGTCACGGGAGAGCCCGTAGTTGAAGGAGGCGCGCGCGAAGTCGCGGATCGACTCGTCGAGGTTGTACATCGCCATCGCGACGCCGCCGCCCGGCGACTGGAACACCTCGAACGACTGCGCCTCCCCGCCGTCCGACGGCTGGAAGCTGATCGTCAGCGTGCCCTGGCCCTCGAACCGGAAGTCGGTGGCGCGGTACTGGTCGCCGAACGCGTGACGGCCGATGACGATCGGCTTGTTCCAGCCGGGCACGAGCCGCGGGATGTTCGAGATGACGATCGGCTCGCGGAAGATCACGCCGCCGAGGATGTTGCGGATGGTGCCGTTCGGGCTCCGCCACATCTTCTTGAGACCGAACTCGGCGACGCGGGCCTCGTCGGGGGTGATCGTCGCGCACTTGACGCCGACGCCGTGCTTCTTGATCGCGTTCGCGGCGTCGATCGTGATCTGGTCGTCGGTCTCGTCGCGCTTCTCGATCCCGAGGTCGTAGTACTCGAGGTTCATGTCGAGGTACGGGTGGATCAGGGTGTCCTTGATCGACTGCCAGATGATCCGGGTCATCTCGTCGCCGTCGAGCTCGACGACGGTGCCCTCGACCTTGATCTTCTCCACCACGGTGCGCTCCTGCCTCTTCGACTGCCGGGGTGCGCCTGCGCACGCCGCCGAACACCCTATCGAGGCTCCCCTCCGCGCTTCCTCGCAAGGACGACTCCTCGCGGAGGGCGCGCGCTCGCTACTCTCGTGCGCGTGGCGGACCTCCACCTCGAACCCCTCTCCGCGACCACCGTCGTGGCCGCGAACTCGCTGACGCTCAAGCCGGGGCAGGAGCAGTACGCCGTCCCGGTCTCCCACGCGGAGGCGGAGCAGACCATCGACCCGGAGGCCGCCTGGCCGCGGGTCGTGCTCGACGGCGACGAGGTCGTCGGGTTCATCAAGGGCAGCTTCGACGAGCACGAGACGCGGCCCGAGTTCCGCTGCTGCATCTGGCAGATCAACGTGAAGGGGAGCGCGCAGGGGCGCGGCGTCGGGCGCTTCGCGGTGCACGGGCTCGCCGACGAGGCCCGCTCGCGCGGGTTCCACCGCCTCACCGTCATCTGGGAGCGGGGCGACGCGGGCCCCGAGCAGTTCTTCCTCCACGTCGGGTTCCGGCCGGAGGGCGAGACGCGCTTCGGCGAGGTCATCGGCGTCATGGACCTGTGACGCGGCCCGCGATCCCGGGCGCATTCCGACGAGGCGGGCGATGTCGCACGCCCGGGTCGTCGGAACCCGCCCTGCTCGTGCGCTGATGGCGGTCTTCGACGCGGGCGGCGACTACACCGAGGCCGTCATCGCGGTCGTGGCGACGATCCCGCCGGGGCGCGCCATGACCTACGGGGACGTGGCGTGGACGTTCGGGCACGCCGGCGCCCGCGCGGTCGGCATGGTGATGCGGTACCACGGCGAGGGGCTGCCGTGGTGGCGCGTGGTGCGCGCGGGCGGTCACCCGCCGCGGGGCCTCTCGGCCGAGGCGAGAGCGCACTACGACCAGGAGGGGACGCCCCTCCTCCCGGCGGACACCCCGGAGGGGTACCGGATCGACCTGCGTCGAGCGGCCTGGTCCCCGGAGTAGCCGACTCCGTCGTTCAGGACTTCTGGCGCCGCCCGGGCGAGATGTCCTGAACGACGAAGTGGTCAGACCAGGGAGTCGCGCCAGGCGGCGTGCAGCGCGGCGAAGCGGCCGGTGCCCCCGATCAGGTCGGCGGGCTCGCCGTCCTCCACGATCCGGCCGTGCTCCATCACGAGCACGCGGTCCGCGATCGCGACCGTCGAGAGCCGGTGCGCGATGATCAGCGCGGTGCGGTCGGCGAGCAGCGTCTGCAGCGCCTCCTGCACCAGCCGCTCGCTCGGGATGTCGAGCGACGCGGTGGCCTCGTCGAGGATGAGCACCTCCGGGTCGGCCAGGAACGCCCGGGCGAACGAGATCAGCTGCCGCTGCCCGGCGGACACGCGACCGCCGCGCTTGTTCACGTCGGTGTGGTAGCCGGCGGGCAGCGACCGGATGAACGCGTCCGCGCCCACGGCGCGCGCCGCCGCCTCGATCTCCGCCCGGCTCGCGCCCGGTCGGCCGAGCTCGATGTTGTCCGCCACCGAGCCTGAGAACAGGTACGCCTCCTGCGTCACCATCACGACGGCGCGGTGCAGGTCCTGGTTCGCGAGCGACCGCAGGTCGACGCCGTCGAGGGTGATGCGCCCCTCGGTCGGGTCGTAGAACCGCGCGATCAGCTTCGCGAGCGTCGACTTGCCGGCCCCGGTCGAACCGACGAGCGCGATCGTCTGCCCGGCGGGCACGTCGAGGTCGAACCTCGGCAGCACCTCTCGGTCGGCGCGGTACGCGAACCGGACCCCCTCGAACCGCACCCGGCCGGTCACTCCCGCCGCCAGCGGCTGCGGGGACGCCGGCTCGGGCACCGTGGGGCTCTCCTCGAGCACCCCCGAGATCTTCTCGAGGGCCGCGGCCGCGGACTGGTAGGCGTTGTAGAAGGTGGCGATGTCCTCCATCGGGTCGAAGAAGCGGCGCGCGTAGAGCACCGCGGCGAGCAGCGCGCCGATCTCGAGCCCGCTGCCGATGACGCGGAAGGCGCCGAACAGGAGCACCGCGGCGACGGTCAGGTTCCCGATCAGGGTGAGCCCGGGCTCCATCACCGCGAACAGGCGGATCGACCTGGCGTTGATGGAGCGGTAGCGCTCCGTCAGGTCGCCGTAGTCCTTCTGGTTGCGCGCCTCCTTGCGGAACGCCTGCACGGCCCGGATGCCGGTCATCGTCTCGACGAAGAACACGATGAGCTTCGCGGAGGCGACGCGCGACTCCCGGAACGCCGCCTCGCTCCGCCGCTGGAACCAGCGGATGAGGATCGCGAGCGGCACGAAGGAGCAGAACAGGATGAGGCCGCTCCAGCCGTCGAGGAGCACGAGCGCGACCGCCGTGAACGCCATGTAGAGCACGCTCTGCACGAGCTCGTTGATGCCGCCGTCGAGCAGCTCGCGGATCGAGTCGAGGTCGCTCGTCTGCCGGGAGATGATGCGACCCGACGTGTACTGCTCGTGGAACTCGAGGCTCAGCCGCTGCGTCTGCACGAACACGCGCTCGCGCAGGTCGATCAGCATCGCCTGGCTGATCCTGGCCGTCTGCACGGTGTACGACGCGATCAGCACGCCCGCGCCGACGCCCGCGAGCAGGTACACGACCACGGACGCGGCGAGCGGCAGGGCCTGCCCCTTCAGCAGTGCGGGGAGCCCCGAGTCGATGCCGAAGGCGATGATGGCCGGGCCGATGACCTGCAGCCCGGTGCTGACGACGACGACGAGCCCGGTCACCACGAGGCGGCGCCGCAGCGGCCGGAGGAGGCTGCCGAGCAGCCGGACCGACCGCGCCCTCAGCGCCTTCCGCTCCTCGCGGGTGAAGTCGCGGCGCTCCTCGCCCGCGGTGCCGATCAGGGCGCTCATGCGTCCACCTCCTCGCGGGGCTGCTCCTGCTCCTCCTCGAGGGAGGAGATGACGAACCGGTACCGCTCGCTGGTCGCGAGCAGCTCGCTGTGCGTGCCGACCGCGATGATGCGTCCCTCCTCCAGCAGCGCGACCCGGTCGGCCAGCTGGACGGTGGAGGGGCGGTGCGCCACGATCAGCGCCGTCGTGCGGGTCAGCACCTGGCGCAGCGCGGCCTCCACGAGCGCCTCGGTGTCCACGTCCAGCGCCGAGAGCGGGTCGTCGAGCACCAGGACCGCCGGGTTGGCCGCGACCGCGCGTGCGAGCGCGAGCCGCTGCCGCTGGCCGCCGGAGAGGCTGAGCCCCTCCTCGCCGATCGTCGTGTCCACGCCGTCGGGCAGGTCGTGGACGAAGGCGGCCTGCGCGATGTCGAGCGCCTCCTCCAGCACGTCGTCCCCCGCCTCCGGGCGCCCGAGCAGCACGTTGTCCCGGACGGAGGCCGAGAACAGGGTCGCCTCCTCGAACGCCATCGCGATGTGGGTGCGCAGCTCCTGCCGCGTCAGGTCGCGCAGGTCGACGCCGTCGAGCAGGATCCGGCCGCCGGTCACGTCGTAGAGGCGTCCGGCGAGCTCGACCATCGTCGTCTTGCCCGAACCCGTGAGCCCGACGAGCGCCATCGTCTCCCCGGGCTCGATGGCGAGGTCGACGCCGTCGAGCAGGTCGGGAGCGGGGGCGGGCGCGTCCGGGTAGTGGAACCGCACGCCCTGGAACTCGAGCCGCCCGTGCGCCTCCGTGATCCGGACCGGCTGCTCCGGGTCGCGGATGGTGTTCTCCTCGTCGAACACCTCGAAGAGCCGGTCGGTGGCCGTCCGGGTGTCGAAGAGCATCGAGAGCAGGAACCCGATCGACTCCAGCGGGAAGCGCAGCACCGTGGCGGTCGCGAAGAACGCGACGAGGCCGCCGACGCTCAGCGCGCCGATCGACGCCTGCCACACGCCCACCAGGAGGCAGAGCGCGAACGCGACGTCCGGGACGAGCAGGAGCCACAGCCAGATCTGCGCGACCGCCTGCGCCTTCTCGATCTCGGTGCCGCGCAGCTCCTCCGCGCGCTCCAGGAATCCCTGCAGCTTGGTGCGCCCCCGGCCGAACGCCTTGAGCACCCGGATGCCGTGCACGGACTCCTCGACGAGGGTCGCGAGATCGCCCTGCTGGTCCTGGCTGCGCCGCGCGACGACGTGGTACCGGCGCTCGAAGCGGAAGCCGTTGATCCACAGCGGGATCGAGCAGAGCGTGAACACGAACGCGAGCAGCGGGTTCAGGAGCAGCAGCACGACGACCCCGACCGCGATGGTGATCACGTTGACGACGAGGTAGATGAACCCGAAGGCGATGAACCGGCGGATCAGGCTCAGGTCGCTCATCGAGCGGGACAGGAGCTGGCCGCTCGGCCACTTGTCGTGGAACGCGACCGGCAGATCCTGCAGCTTCGCGTAGAGCGCGCGGCGCATGCTCGCCTCCACCCCGGTGGCGGGGCCGACGATGAAGAGGCGGCGCGCGAAGTACAGGGCGGCCTCGAGCACGCCGAGCACGGCGATCAGCGCGACGGCGCCGGGGATCTGCGCCGCGACCTTCGACGCGAGCGGCCCGTCGACGATGCGCTGGAGCACCTGCGGCACGGCCAGCGAGACCAGCGACGCGGCGAGCGCCATCGCCATGGCGATCACGATGCTGCGCCGCACCGGCCGCACGAAGGGGTCGAGACGGCGGAGGGCCTGGAGGGTGGATGGCGGTCTGGCGGGAGCGGTCATGCGTGTTCCTTCCCGCGTCCGGCGCGCAGGGCGCGACAGGAGGCGGCGACGTCGGAGGCGCCCACGTCGGCGCCGGACGGATGGCCGCTCGCGGCGGCCGGGTGAGGCTGAGGGGAGACGGAGTCAGTCGCGCACGCGCGGAGCGAGGGCGACGACGAGAACAGCGGTGATCGCGGACATGTCGGCCTCCTGCCCCTCATCGACCCGGACGCGCGGCCGTCCCGGCCGGCCGCCGCGGCCTCCCCGCCCGACCGGGCGTGAACCGCGCCGCGGCAGCCCTCCAGCTTATGGAACGCACAACCGATCCACAACTCCCGCCGCACGGTCGCGGCCGACTGCGTACCCCCGCCCGCGGCGGCGGTGCCTACGCACCCGACTCGCGCTGCGTAGCGCAGCGCCCGTGCAGGGCGCTGCGAAGCAGCCCAGCCGCGCCGCAGCGGCGGCGGCGCGGCAACGAATTCAGTGCGAGAAGTGGCGCTCGCCGGTGAAGTACATCGTGACGCCAGCCGCCTCCACCGCTGCGATCACCTCGGGGTCGCGGACCGAGCCGCCCGGCTGCACGATCGCCCGCACCCCGGCCGCGAGCAGCACCTCGACGCCGTCCGCGAAGGGGAAGAACGCGTCGGACGCCGCGACCGAGCCGGCCGCCCGCTCCCCCGCCCTCGTGACCGCGAGGTGGCACGAGTCGACCCGGTTGACCTGGCCCATGCCGATGCCGACCGATGCGCCCCCGGAGGCGAGCAGGATCGCGTTCGACTTCACCGACCGCACCGCGCGCCACGCGAACACCAGGTCCGCGAGCGTCGCGTCGTCGGCGGCAGGACCCGCCGCGAGGGTCCATGCGACCGGGTCGACGACCGTGTACCGGTCCGGGTCCTGCACCAGCACGCCGCCCGACACCTGCCTGAACTCGCGCGTCGGACGCTCGAAGCCCTCCGGCAGCTCGAGGATGCGCAGGTTCTTGCGCTGCTTCAGCACCGTGAGCGCGGCCGGCTCGTAGGCCGGGGCGACGATCACCTCCGTGAAGATCCCCGCGACGGCCTCCGCCATGTCGAGGGTCACCGGACGGTTCGCCGCGATGACGCCGCCGAACGCGGAGACGGGGTCGCAGTCGTTCGCGAGCCGGTGGGCCGCGGCGATCGGGTCGACCGCGTGGGCGGGAGCGACGGCGACGCCGCAGGGATTCGCATGCTTCATCACCGCGACCGCGGGCTCGTCGAAGTCGAGCGCCGCGCGGATCGCGGCGTCCGCGTCGACCATGTTGTTGTAGCTCAGCTCCTTGCCGTGCAGCTGCGTGGCCTGCGCGAGCCCCCGGCCACCCGGCTCCCGCCAGAGCGCCGCGGTCTGGTGGGCGTTCTCGCCGTACCGGAGGGGGCTGCGGAGGTAGCGGTACTCGCCCGCGACGAGGGAGGGGTCCTCGCCGGTCGCGAACCAGTCGGCGATGGCGCGGTCGTATGCGGCGATGCGCTCGAACGCGTCGGCCGCGAGCCGCCGTCGGAGCGCGAACGGGATCCCTCCCGCCGCGATCGCGTCGAGCACCACGGGATAGTCGCGGGCGTCGGTCACCACCGCGACGTTCGCGTGGTTCTTCGCGGCCGCCCGGACCATCGCCGGGCCGCCGATGTCGATCTGCTCCACGATCGACTCGTCGTCGGCGCCGGACGCGACCGTCTGCTCGAACGGGTAGAGGCTCGAGACGACGAGCTCGAAGGGGGCGATCCCGAGCTCGGCGAGCTCCGCCGCGTGCTGCTCGCGCCGCAGATCGGCGAGCAGGCCGCCGTGCACGGCGGGGTGGAGCGTCTTCACCCGGCCGTCGAGCGACTCCGGGAACCCCGTGACGTCGGCGACCTCGGTCACCTCGAGCCCAGCGTCCCTGATGGTCGCCGCGGTCGAGCCGGTCGAGACCAGCTCGACTCCGGCCGCGTCGAGGGCGCGGGCCAGCTCGAGCAGGCCGCGCTTGTCGCTGACGGAGAGGAGCGCCCGCCGGACGGGCACCACGTCGGCGTCTCCGGGCTGGACGGTTCGTGCGGTGGTCACCTGGCGGCCTCCAGTTCGATCGTGCCCCGGGCGATGCCGGAGACGACATCGGCGAGCAGCCGACGTTCGACGGGTTTGATGCGGTCGTGCAGGGCGGCCTCGGTGTCCCCGGCGTGCACGGGCACGCGCTCCCGAGCGAGGACGGGCCCGCTGTCGGTGCCGTGGTCGACGACGATCACGCTCGCACCGGTCTCGGTCGCTCCGGCCGCGAGGGCGTCCCTGACCGCGTGCGCACCGGGGAACTCGGGAAGGTAGGCGGGGTGCGTGTTCAGCAGCCGAGGAGCGAACGCGTCGACCGCCACGGGGGGCAGCAGCCGCATGAGCCCGGAGAGGATCACGAGGTCGGGCGCCCAGACGCGCACCGCCTCCACGAGGGCCTCGCCCCACGCCTCCCGGGTCGGGTAGTGCGGGAAGGGGACCACGAACGACGGCACACCGAACTCGTCCGCATGCACGAGGCCGCCCGCGTCCCGATCCGCACCGACGGCGACGACGTGCGCCGGGAACGCCGGGTCGTCGCACCGCTCGAGCAGCGCACGGAGGTTGCTCCCGCCGCCGGAGATCAGCACGACGAGCCGGAGCACGCAGCGAGCCTACTGGGCCGCCTCGTCGGCCTCCGACGGCCGCGGTCCGGGCCGGACGACCGCCGCGCCGAGCATCGCCGGCAGTCCGACGAGCAGTGCGCACAGCCCGGCCGTGAGCAGCGCGTCGGGACCGACGGCCGTGAAGCGCCCAGGGCCGACCGCACCGGCGGAGCAGGCGACGAGGACGCCGAGGAGGGCACCCGCCACGAGACCCGTCACCGCTCCGAGCGGCACCGCCGATGTCGTGGTCCCGGCGCGGCGCGCGAGCACGGCCGCGGCGAAGCCGGCGAGCACGGGTACGAGGAGCGCGGCGGCGGCCCACGCCGACGGAGCGACGGGCACCGCGCCGAGCACGGGCAGGGCGGGGAGCGGGCCGATCTGCCCGGCGAAGGCGCCGGTGGCCGAGCCCGTGCCGAGGGTGACGCCCGCACCGACCAGCCACGCCGCGGCCCACACGACGAACGTGGGCATGGCGAGGATCTGGAGGCAGGTGAGGACCAGACCGCCGATCGGTCCGGCGTCGAGCGACTCGTCGAGCGCGATGACGGACGCGAACCGGGCGAGCAGGAGGACGGTGAGCGCGATCGCCGCGGCGGCGAGCAGGAGCAGCACGGCGGCGACGCCGGTCCGCACGGCAGCCGGGACCGGTCGGGAGCCGGGCCGCGCGGTCCGGAGCCCGGCGAGCGAAGCGAGGCCGACGATCAGGAGCGGCCACGCGACGGCCTGCCAGGCCACCGGGGCCGCGACGGTCGAGGTGCCGAGTCGCAGCAGCACGACGGCGGCGCCGACGGTCAGGACCAGACCGGCGACCCACGCGCCGAGCGGCGAGTCCGTCGCCGCCGCGCGGCGCCCGGCGCGCACCGCGCAGAGCGCGGTGATGAGCGCGGGACCGAGCGCGGCTGCGGTCACCGTGAACGGCGAGCCCGGCACGGCGAACCGCACGTCGACGCCGTGCCCGATGAGCCAGGCGTCCGCCGCTGCGGACACGGACGGCGTCCACGCCTCCGCGCCGCCGAGGCCGGCCCACGCGAGGACGGCCAGCGAGGCCAGCACCGCGAACGGGAGGGCCACGCCGAGCAGCCCGTCGACCGCGCCGACGACCACGGCGGCGAGCCGGCGCGGTCGTGGCCGGGCCGGCTTCGCGGGGGCGACGTCGGGTGCGTCGTCGAGCAGGGAGGAGCTGATCGGTCGAGGCTACGGAGCCGTGCGCCGCACCTCCGCATCCGCTGCGGGGTGTCCGCGCTTCGTCGTTCAGGAGATCCGGCCGCCGTGCGCCGAGATCTCCTGAACGACGAAGCGAGCGGTCAGGCGGTGAGCAGCTCCCGCATGAGCGCGGCCGTCTCGGACGGCGTCTTGCCGACCTTCACGCCCGCGGCCTCGAGGGCCTCCTTCTTCGCCTGCGCCGTCCCGGCGGAGCCGGACACGATCGCGCCGGCGTGACCCATGGTCTTGCCCTCCGGCGCGGTGAAGCCCGCGACGTAGCCGACGACGGGCTTGGTGACGTTCGCCTTGATGAAGTCGGCCGCGCGCTCCTCGGCGTCGCCGCCGATCTCGCCGATCATCACGATCGCCTTCGTCTCGGGGTCCGCCTCGAACGCGGCGAGGGCGTCGATGTGCGTGGTGCCGATGACCGGGTCGCCGCCGATGCCGATCGCCGTCGAGAACCCGAGGTCCCGCAGCTCGTACATCATCTGGTAGGTCAGGGTGCCGGACTTCGAGACGAGCCCGATGGGTCCCTTGCCGGTGATCGTCGCGGGCGTGATCCCGACGAGCGACTCGCCTGGCGTGATGATGCCGGGGCAGTTCGGGCCGATGATCCGGGTCCTGCCACCGGTCGCCTTCGCGTGCGCCCAGGCCTCCGCCGAGTCCTGCACCGGGATGCCCTCGGTGATCACGACGAGGAGGGGGATGCCCGCGTCGATCGCCTCGATCATCGCGTCCTTCGCGAAGGCGGGCGGCACGAAGGCGATCGAGACGTCGGCCCCGGTCTCGGCCATGGCCTCGCGGACGGTGCCGAACACCGGGAGGGTGGTCTCGCCGTGGGTGACGGTGGTGCCCGCCTTCCGCGCGTTCACGCCGCCGACGACCTGCGTGCCGGCCTTCAGCATGAGCGCGGTGTGCTTGGTGCCCTCGCCGCCGGTGATCCCCTGGACGATCACCTTCGAGTCCTTGTTCAGGAAGATCGACATGGTTCGCGTCCTCTCAGTTCGCAGCCAGTGCGGCGGCCTTGTCGGCGCCGTCGTCCATCGTGGTGGCGAGGGTCACGAGCGGGTGGGCCGCCTCGGTGAGGATCCGCCGCCCCTCCTCCACGTTGTTGCCGTCGAGCCGCACGACGAGCGGCTTGGTGGCCGCGTCCCCGAGGATCTCGAGGGCCTGCACGATGCCGTTCGCGACGGCGTCGCACGCGGTGATCCCGCCGAACAGGTTGACGCAGACGCTCTGCAGCGGCGGGTCGCCGAGGATCACGTCGAGCCCGGCGGCCATCACCTCCGCGGAGGCGCCGCCGCCGATGTCGAGGAAGTTCGCCGGCTTCACGCCGCCGTGCGCCTCGCCCGCGTAGGCGACGACGTCGAGCGTCGACATGACCAGGCCCGCGCCGTTGCCGATCACGCCGACCTCGCCGTCGAGCTTCACGTAGTTGAGATGCGAGGCCTTGGCCTTCGCCTCGAGCGGGTCGGCAGCCGTCTTGTCCTCGAGCTGCGCGTGCTCGGGGTGGCGGAAGTCCGCGTTCTCGTCGAGCGACACCTTGCCGTCGAGCGCGACGACGTCCCCGGCCCCCGTCAGCACGAGCGGGTTCACCTCGACGAGCGTCGCGTCCTCGGCCGCGAAGACCTCGTACAGCTTCACGAAGACCGGCGCGACCTTCTCGACGAGCTCGGCCGGGAAGCGCGCGGCGTCCGCGATCGCGGTGGCCTTCTCCAACGTGATGCCCTCACCGGGGTCGACCTCGACCCGCGCGAGCGCCTCCGGCCGCTCGACCGCGAGCTCCTCGATCTCCATCCCGCCCTCGAAGCTCGCGAGGGAGAGATAGGACCGGTTGGCGCGGTCGAGCAGGACGGAGAAGTAGTACTCCTGCCGGATGTCCGCCCCGGCCGCCACCATCACGCGGTGGACGGTGTGGCCCTTGATGTCCATGCCGAGGATCGCCCGGGCCGCCGCCTCGGCGTCGTCCGGCGTCTTCGCCACCTTCACGCCGCCGGCCTTGCCGCGGCCGCCGACCTTCACCTGCGCCTTGACGACCGTGACGCCGCCGAGCCGCTCCGCCGCCGCGCGCGCCTCCTCGGGGGTGTCCGCGATGATGCCGGCGAGGACCGGCACTCCGTGCTGCTCGAACAGGTCACGTGCCTGGTACTCGAAGAGATCCATCCGCCGTCCACGTCTCCTTCTCTGAGAACCGTGACACCCTATCGGCCGCCCGCTCGGCACTTCCCCGGCGCCGGAGGCGGTCCGGCGTTGCCACGTCAACCCTCGCCGGGATACGGTGCGGGAATGGCCGTGGAGCTCACGAGCGGAGAGGCGTCGACGTGGCGTCTCATCCAGCGGCTGTCCGACCTCGCGAACGGTGTCGTCGAGCATCAGATCCGGTCGGCGGCCGACCTCTCCGCAGCGGAGTTCGACGTCCTCCGCTGCCTGGTGGAGGCGCCCGACCGGCAGCTCCGGCAGAACGAGCTCGCCGCCCTGCTCGGGTGGGACAAGAGCCGGCTGTCGCACCAGCTCACGCGCATGCAGCACCGCGAGCTCATCGACCGGCAGAAGTCGGGCCGGGTGCACGCGGTCGCGGTGACCCGCATGGGCGTGCAGAAGTTCGAGCTCGCCGACAACGCGCACGTGGCCGCGGTGCGCACGCTGCTGCTCGAGCACCTGTCCGCGGCCGAGCGGGAGGCGCTCGAGCGCACCGCCGCGCAGGCGGCGGCCGCGGCGGCCGAGCAGGCGGCGAAGCCGGCCACCTCCCCGACCCGGGTCCTGCGCGCCCGCACCTCCTGACCCCGAGATCGGTCAGGCGTCGGGGATGAGCCGCTTCCCGAGCCCGGTCGCGCCGTCCGCGGCGTACCCGAGGCGGTCGTAGAACGCCGTGACCGCCTCGTTCCCCGAGCGGAGCTGCACGTTCACCTTCGGGCAGCCGAGCGCGGCGAGCCGCGCCTCGGCCTCCGTCATCAGGAGGCGCCCGATGCCCTGCCCCTGCCGGTCGGGCGCGACGGCCAGGTAGTACACCCACCCGCGATGGCCGTCGTACCCGGCCATGGCCGAGCCGACGAGACCGCCCTCGTCCTCCGCGACGAGGAACAGCTCCCGCTGCACGAGCCGCTTCCGCGCGATGTCGCGGTGCGGGTCGTTCCACGGCCTGGTCAGGCCGGCCGCCTGCCAGAGCGCGACCACCGCGTCCTCGTCGGCGTCCGCGAACGGGCGCACGTGGACCGTCACAGCTTCACGATCGGCGCGACCTTCACGAGCAGCCGCTTGCGGCCCGCCGTGTCGAACTGCACCTCCGCGATGCGTTTCGCGGCGGTCCCCGTGATCGCCTGCACCCGCCCGTCGCCGAAGTCGTCGTGGCGCACCCGGTCGCCCACGGCGAGCTCGAGGTCGCCGTTGTCCCGCACCTTCCCCGTGACGCGGTTGGTCCACTCGGTCTTCGGCTTCGCCTGCGCGGCGGCGGCCCCCGCGGCGCTGCCGCCCCACGAGAGGCTGCCGGCCGCGCGGCCGCCAGCGCCGGGCCCGGTCATGCCCGGCGACTGGCGCCACTCGATGAGCTCGGCCGGGATCTCGGCGAGGAAGCGGCTCGGCGCGGAGACGCTCGTCTCGCCGTAGCTGTTCCTGGTCATCGCGAGCGAGAGGTAGAGGCGCTCCTTCGCCCGGGTGATCCCGACGTAGAACAGCCGGCGCTCCTCCGCGGGTCCGCCCGGCTCGTTCGCGCTCATGCGGTGCGGGAGGAGGTCCTCCTCGATGCCCGTCAGGAACACCGCCTTGAACTCCAGCCCCTTCGCGGTGTGCAGCGTCATCAGCGAGACGGTCCCGGAGGTGTCGTCGAGCTCGTCCGCGGCGGCCACGAGCGCCGTCTCCGTGAGGAAGTCGATGAGCAGCCCGTCGGGGTTGTTCCGCTGGAACTCCTTCGTGACCGCCAGCAACTCCTCGATGTTCTCGAGTCGCGCCTCGTCCTGCGGGTCCCTGCTGGCGCGGAGCGCGTCGACGTAGCCGCTCTTCTGCATGAGCAGCGCGAGCACGTCGAAGACCGGGATGGGCGCGTTCCCCTCCGCGGGCGGTGCGGTCATCGCGGTCGCCTCGTCGAGCAGGTCGGAGAGCCCGGTGATCGCCTTCGCGACCTTCGGGCCGAACCCGAGGTCGCCTGCCCGCCGCAGGGCCTCGCGGAACGTGATGCCCTCCCGCTCGGCGTGGTTCGCGAGCTGCGTCTCGGTGACCTGGCCGATCCCCCGCTTCGGGGAGTTGAGGATGCGGCGCATCGCGAGCGCGTCCGCGGGGTTCGCGACGGCGATGAGGTACGCCATCGCGTCCTTGATCTCGGCCCGCTCGTAGAACTTGGTGCCGCCGAGGATCCGGTACGGCACGGCCGACCGGATCAGGATCTCCTCCAGCGCACGGGTCTGCGCGTTGGTCCGGTAGAAGACCGCGACATCGCGGTACTCCATGCCGCCGCGGTGCAGCTGCTCGATCTCGTCTGCGACGAACTGCGCCTCGTCGTGACCCGAGTAGCCGGTGAACCCGACGATCTTCGCGCCCGCCCCGCCCGCGGTGAACAGGTTCTTCGGCTTGCGGTCGAAGTTGTTCGCGATCACCGCGTTCGCGGCGTCGAGGATCGTCTGGGTCGACCGGTAGTTCTGCTCGAGCAGCACGACCGTCGCGTCGGGGTAGTCCTGCTCGAACTCCACGATGTTCCGGATGTCCGCGCCGCGGAACGCGTAGATGGACTGGTCGGAGTCGCCGACCACGGTGAGCGACGCGGCGGGCAGCCCGTCGGCGGGCCTCGTGAGCTCGCGGATCAGCGCGTACTGCGCGTGGTTCGTGTCCTGGTACTCGTCGACCAGGATGTGCCGGAACCGGCGGCGGTACGGCTCGGCCAGGTGGGGGAAGGCGCGGAACAGGTAGACGGTCTGGGCGATCAGGTCGTCGAAGTCGAACGCGTTCGCCGTCTGGAGGGCGCGGCTGTACTCGCGGAAGATCGTGAGGAACATCGCCTCCTTCGGGTCCGAGAGGTTGACGCTCCGCGAGAAGGTCTCGGCGTCGACGAGCTCGTTCTTCAGCTTCGAGATGCGCCCTGCGACATTGGCGACCGACCAGCCCATGACATCGGCCTCGTACTGCTTGACGATCCGCTTCAGCAGCGCGCGGGAGTCGCCCGAGTCGTAGATCGTGAACCCGGTGCCGTAGCCGAAGGTCTCCGCCTCCCGACGCAGGATGCGCACGCACGCCGAGTGGAAGGTGGAGATCCACATGCCGTCGGAGGCATGGCCGACCATGCTGCGGACGCGCTCCCGCATCTCCCCTGCGGCCTTGTTCGTGAAGGTGATGGCGAGGATCTGGCTCGGCCACGCCTCCCGCGTCTCGAGGAGGGAGGCGATGCGGCGCGTGAGGACGCTCGTCTTGCCCGACCCCGCGCCGGCCACGATGAGCAGCGCGGGCCCGCGGTAGAGCACCGCTTCGCGCTGGCGAGGGTTCAGGCCTTCGAGCAGCGCGGATGACGGTTCGACCAGCTGCGGCATGATGCGCTCAAGGGTAGGCCGGGACACCGACAGCCGGAGGGGCGCCGACCACGGCGTGCGCGAGATCCGGGTGGTCCGCGAAGACGCCGGTCACCCCGTTGGCGACGAGGCGCCGCCAGAACGCGCCGTACCGGCCCAGCCGCCCGGCGGGCAAGCGGTAGCGCGGTGGGAGGTAGTGGTTCTCGGGGCGCAGCGTCCACGTCCACACGTCGAGGCCGAGGTCGCGGAACGCTCCGACGGTGCGGGCCGTCGCGAGGCCGGTGCGGAGGCTCACGCCCGCGAACCCGACGAACGCGCGCGGCTGCTTCACCGTCCGCAGGTCCCGCAGGGGATGGTTGCCGAGCAGCGCGACCAGCGGGTGCCGGAGCCCCGCGGCCTCGAGCCGCTCGAGCGCGTCGTGCTCGAAGCTCTCGATCGTCAACGGCGGGAGCGCCGGAGCCCCGGCGACGGCGTCGAGCAGGAGCGCCTCGAGCGGCAGCCCCCGCGACGCCGAGTACGCGGGGTGCTTGAGCTCGACGACGAGCCGGACGCCCGCCGGGGCGGCGAGCGCGAACGCCTCCTGCAGCGTCAGCACCCCCTCCCGGCCGTCGTGCTGCGCGCTCAGCGGCCTGAGTCGCCCGATGCGCTCACGGGCGGTGAGGGACCGCACCTGCGCGAGCGTGAGGTCGTCCGCGAACCAGCCGCGGAAGGTGCGGCCGTCGATCTCGCGCGCGGTCCGGTGCCGCGCGAGGTCCGCACGGCCGGCCACGTCGGTCGTGCCGGAGAGCTCCGGCTCGTGCCGGAGGATCAGCGCGCCGTCGCTCGTCGCGACGACGTCGATCTCGATCGCCTGCGCGCCCTGCGCGATCGCGAGCTCGAGCGCGGAGCGCGTGAGCTCGGGCCGGTACCCGCAGGCACCGCGATGCGCGATGACGAGCGGGGCGGGCACCAGCCGAGGCTACGACACCGGAGGCGGGATGCTTAGGAACCGCATAGCCCGCACTCCCGCGAGTCGTCCGGGAGGTTCATAGACTTCTCCTTCCGGCGCGATCGGCGCCGGTCCCCGACAGGAACAGGAACCATGGCGAACCCCGCCCTCTCCAACAACCCCGCGTTCCGGAACACCGGCACCGTGAGCGCCTCGCAGCTGGAGGAGCTGTACGAGCGCCCGGCGGCGTCCCCCGCGGACACCGGCCGCATGACCTACGAGGACACCGCGGTGAAGACCGTCGTGCTCTTCGCGGTCCTGCTCGCGACCTCGGCGGTCGGCTGGTTCATCCCCGCGCTCGCGATCGTCGGAGCTCTCGTCGGCTTCGCGCTCGCGATGGTGAACACGTTCAAGCGTCAGCCGTCCGTCCCGCTGATCGTGCTCTACGCCGCGGCGGAGGGGCTGTTCGTCGGCGGCGTCTCGAGCATCTTCGAGGCGAGGTGGGGCGGCATCGTCGGCCAGGCGGTGCTCGCGACCTTCGTCACCGTCGGCGTGACCCTGGCGCTGTTCGCCTCCGGCCGGATCCGCGCCTCCGCGAAGGCGACGAAGATCTTCCTCATCGCGATGGTGTCCTACCTCGTGTTCCAGCTGCTGAACCTCGTGCTGATGCTCACCGGCGTCGCCCAGGGCACCTTCGGCCTGCAGAGCGGCGTGCTCGGCATCGTGATCGGCGTCGCGGTCGTCATCATGGCGGCGTACTCGCTCGTGCTGGACTTCGACTTCGTCCAGCGCGGCGTCCGCCAGGGCCTGCCGGCGAAGTACGGCTGGACCGGCGCGTTCGGGATCATGGTCACGGTCGTCTGGCTCTACTTCGAGTTCCTGCGGCTCATCGCGATCTTCCGCAACTGACGCGTTCGCGTCGCGCGAAGGGCGCCAGGGCTCCGGCCCCGGCGCCCTTCGTGCGTCCGGGCGCCGCCGACGCCGCCTTCTGGGGGCAGCAGGGTGTGCACCGGGCGGCGTGTCCGAGCGCACGTCGCGGGCCGCGCACGTGGTCCCTCCCGTACGGTGACGGCGCCCCGTCCGGAAAGGTCCGCTCAGAGACATGCAGGTGACCGACCTCCTCGCCCCGCTCGCCGTCGGGTGGGGCCGCCGCGTGCGGGAGGAGCTCGACGTCGTGCCGCACCCGCCCGACTCGCGGCGGCAGACCGTCGCGGGCCCGGACCCGGATCGCGTCCTGGTGCTCGGGAACGGCCCCGCGATCGGGTTCGGCGTGCTCGCCCAGGAGCTCGGGCTGCCTGGGCACCTCGCGCGCCGCATCGCCGCCGCGACCGGGCGCGGCATGGCGATGGACGTGCTCGCCAGGAGGGGCACCACGGCGGCGACGGCACCGCTGCTCGTGGACGAGGTCCGGACGGCCCAGTACGACGCGGTGCTCGTCTGCATCGGCTCCAGCGACGCCTACAACCTGGTGCCGGAGCAGCGCTGGCGCTCGGACCTGACCCGGCTCCTCGACGTCCTCCGGGGCGCGACCACGCCGTCCACCGTGCTCGCGGTGCTCGCCGCCCGTCCGCTGCAGCGGCCGAACGCGGCCAGGGGCCGGGCGGGACGCCTGGTCGACGGGCACGCGATGCGGCTGGATCGCGTCGCGGCCGAGGTGTGCGGGGATCGAGCCGGCGTGGTGCACCTCGCCGAGCCGGCCGAGCTGCTGCCGGTCGCCCCGCGCGACCCGGAGGCGTACGACGGCCTGGCCGCGCTGATCGCTCCGGTCCTCGCCCGCCGCCTGGACGCCCTCGCCCTGGCACCGGGACCGCACGACGCCAGGGCGGTGCGCGCCAGGCCGGACCCGGAGGCCGCCCGTCAGACGGCCTTGGACCGGTCGCGGCTGCTCGAGCTCGGCCCGAACCCGCGCCTGGACCGGTTGCTGCGGAGCGCGAAGGAGCTGTTCGGCACCACCGCCGCGGCGGTGACGCTCGTCGACGGCGACCGGGTCGTGACGAGGGCCGCGACCGGGATGCCGCCCGGACAGGCGCCGAGGACGATCTCCCCGTGCGATCGCACCATCCGGCAGAGCGGCGCCCACGTCATCGGCCGCATCACGGACGAGCGGATCACGGGCGCGGGCTGGCGCTTCCCCGCCGGCCACCCCGTGCAGTCGCCGGACGGCTACCGGATCGGCGCCCTGTGCGTGCTCGACACGGTCGACCGCGAGCCGGACTCGGTGGACCGGACCGCGCTCGCCGAGATCGCCTCCCGGGTCGAGTCGGAGCTGTGGGCGGAGTCCGCCGCGGCGACGCAGCACGCCGCGGGCTGAGCGCCCGTCACTCCCACTCGATGGTGCCCGGCGGCTTCGAGGTGACGTCGAGCACGACGCGGTTCACCTCGGCGACCTCGTTCGTGATGCGGTTCGACACCTTCGCGAGCAGGTCGTACGGCAGCCGCGTCCAGTCGGCGGTCATCGCGTCCTCGCTCGACACCGGCCGCAGGACGATCGGGTGGCCGTAGGTGCGCCCGTCGCCCTGCACCCCGACGCTCCGCACGTCGGCGAGCAGCACCACCGGGCACTGCCAGATCTCGGCGTCCAGGCCGGCCGCGGAGAGCTCCTCCCGCACGATGGCGTCCGCCCGCCGCAGCGTCGCGAGCCGGTCGCGCGTGACCGCACCGACGATGCGGATCCCGAGCCCGGGCCCGGGGAACGGCTGCCGGCCGACGATCGCCTCCGGCAGCCCGAGCTCGCGGCCGATGGCGCGCACCTCGTCCTTGAACAGGGTCCTGAGCGGCTCGACCAGTGCGAACTCGAGGTCCTCGGGCAGGCCGCCGACGTTGTGGTGGCTCTTGATGTTCGCGGTCCCGCTGCCGCCGCCGGATTCGACGACGTCGGGGTAGAGGGTGCCCTGCACCAGGAAGCGGACGCTCTCCCCCGCCTCCGACGCCCGCGCGACGACGTCCGCCGCGGCGCGCTCGAACGTCCGGATGAACTCGCGGCCGATGATCTTCCGCTTCGTCTCCGGGTCGGCGACGCCGTCGAGCGCCTCGAGGAACACGTCGGCCGCGTCGACGACGACGAGGTCGACGCCGGTCGCCGCGACGTAGTCGCGCTCGACCTGCTCCGCCTCCCCCTCCCGGAGCAGCCCGTGGTCGACGAACACGCACGTCAGCCGGTCGCCGACCGCGCGCTGCACGAGCGCGGCGGCGACGGCGGAGTCGACGCCGCCGGACAGCCCGCAGATGACCCGCGCGTCGCCGACCTGCGCGCGGATCCGCTCGACCTGCTCCGCGATGACGTTGCCGGGGTTCCAGTCCGCCGGGATGCCGGCCGCCTCGTGGAGGAAGTGCTCGATGACCGCCTGGCCGTGGGCCGTGTGCCGCACCTCCGGGTGCCACTGCACGCCGTACAGCCGGCGCTCGTCGCTCGCGAACGCGGCGAGGGGGGTGGACTCGCTCGACGCGAGCACGCGGAAGCCCTCAGGGGCCTCGGAGACGGAGTCGCCGTGACTCATCCAGACGACCTGCTCCGCGGGCTGGCCGCCGAGCAGCGGATCCTCGGCCGCGGCGGCGACCCGCACCGCCGTCGAGCCGTACTCGCGGCGCCCGGTGTGCGCGACGGTGCCGCCGAGCTGCTGCGCCATCACCTGGAAGCCGTAGCAGATGCCGAGCACGGGCACCCCGAGCTCGAGGATCCCGGGATCGAGGGACGGCGCGCCCTGCTCGTAGACGCTGGAGGGGCCGCCGGAGAGCACGATCCCGGCGGGCTGCCGCGCAGCGACCTCCTCGGCCGTCACACCGTGCGGGACGATCTCGGAGTACACGCCCGCCTCGCGGACGCGGCGCGCGATCAGCTGGGCGTACTGCGCACCGAAGTCGACGACCAGGACGGGGTGCGCCTCGCCGGAGGGGCGCTCGGGAGCGGGGGCCGCTGGCGGAGTGCTCGTCACTCCCCCAAGGGTACGGCCAGCGGACACCTCCCCGCCGCCGAGTAATGGTCAGGAGCACCCGGAGTGCTACGCTCGCGCCCACGACTTCGTGTCGGCACGACCTTTAGGGAGGCGCGTGGCCGAGCAGACGGTGGAGGTCGCGGTGTCGACCGTGATCTTCGGGATCCAGGAGCACGAGGGAGCCGCGAAGCTCCACCTGCCGCTGGTCCGTCGCGTCCGGGAGCCCCACCTGGGCTCCTGGGCCCTCCCCGGGGGCCCGCTGCGGCCGGAGGAGTCGCTCCGGGAGGCGGCGAGGCGCAACCTCGCCGACACGACCGGGCTCGACGCCGCGCACCTCGAGCAGCTCTACACGTTCGGGGCCGTGGATCGCGGGGGGCCGCAGCGCGTGGTCTCGATCGTGTACTGGGCGCTCGTGCGCACGGAGGTCGCCGCGACGACCCGCGAGGACCCTCACGTCGCGTGGTTCCCCGCGGAGGAGCTGCCGCCCCTCGCGTTCGACCACGAGGAGATCGTCGGCTGGGCGGTCAAGCGTCTGAAGAACAAGCTCGACTACACGCACCTCTCCCACGCGCTGCTCCCGGAGGAGTTCACCCTCGGGCAGCTGCGGGAGGTGCACGAGGCGATCCTCGGTCGCCGCCTCGACCCCGCGAACTTCCGGCGCCGCACCGAGGCGTCCGGCACCGTGCGCCCGACCGGCGCCCACCAGGCGGGCGTGCGGCACCGGCCGCCCGCGCTCTACCGATCCACCGCCAGAGAGGAACTGCTCACATGAGCGCCACCACCGAGCCCGCGAGGACCGCGGGCGGGATCGAGACCGTGGGCCTCGACACCATCGCCGAGGCCGATCGCCGCGGCCGGCCCCGCGACCTCTTCTGGCCGTGGTTCGCCGCCAACGTCTCCGTCCTGGCGCTCAGCTACGGCTCGTTCATCCTGGGCGACGGCATCTCCTTCGCCCAGGCCACGGTCGTCGCGATCGTCGGCATCGTCGTCTCGTTCGCCCTCTGCGGCGTGGTCGCCCTCGCCGGCAAGCGCGGGTCCGCTCCGACGATGGTGCTCTCGCGCGCCGCGTTCGGGGTGCACGGCAACCGCCTGCCCGCGATCCTGTCCTGGATCCTCACCGTCGGATGGGAGACGGTGCTGGCGGCGCTCGCGGTCCTCGCCACCTCCACCGTGTTCCGGGAGCTCGGCTGGAACGGCGGCGCGGGCACGAAGGTCGTCGCGCTGATCGTCGTCGCGGTGCTCATCGTCGGAGCCGGGGTCGCGGGCTTCACGGTCATCATGCGGCTGCAGCAGTGGATCACGATCATCACCGCGGTGCTCACCGTCGTCTACGTCGTCCTCGCGATCCCGCACATCCGCTTCGACGCGGTCGCGCACCTCGCGGCCGGCTCGCCGCAGGCGGTCATCGGCGCGCTCGTGTTCGTGATGACCGGATTCGGCCTCGGCTGGGTCAACGCGGCGGCGGACTACTCGCGGTACCTGCCGCGGACGGCGAGCGGGCGCGGCGTCTTCGGCTGGACGACGTTCGGCGGGGCGCTCGCGCCGGTCATCCTCGTCGTCGTGGGCCTGCTGCTCGCCGGGTCGTCGAAGTCGCTGTCGGACGCGGTCGCGGCCGACCCGATCGGCGCCCTCACCTCGATCCTGCCGGTCTGGTTCCTCATCCCGTTCGCGATCGTGGCGATCCTCGGGCTCGTGGGCGGGGCAGTGCTCGACATCTACTCCTCCGGCCTCGCGCTGCTCACCGCGGGCATCCGCATCCCGCGCCCCGTCGCGGCCGGGGTGGACGGGGTCGTGATGATCGCCGGCGCCGTGTACGTCGCCTTCATCGCGCCGGACTTCTCGAGCCCGTTCCAGGCGTTCCTCGTGACCCTGGGCACGCCGATCGCCGCGTGGTGCGGCGTCTTCATCGCGGACTCGCTCCTCCGGCGCCGCGACTACGCCAACGCGGAGCTCTACGACGCCCGCGGCCGGTACGGCTCGGTCCGCTGGTCGGCGGTGCTGCTCGTGCTCGTCGGCACCGGGGTCGGCTGGGGGCTCATCACGAACTCGTACGGGGTACCCGCGTGGCTGAACTGGCAGGGCTACCTGCTGGGTCCGTTCGGTCTCGGCGGCCCGACCGGCGCATGGCAGTACGCCAACCTCGGGGTGCTGGTGGCCCTGCTGATCGGGTTCCTCGGCACCCTGGTGCTCGGCAGGGGCGCGGTCCGCGAGCAGGAGGCGCTGCCCACGGGTCCCGCCGCGTGATGCGCACGCGGCTCGTCGTCGTCGACATGCAGCACGTGTTCGCCGATGCGGGGAGCGCCTGGGCGACGCCCGGGTACGCGGCCGCGTCGGCGGGCATCAGGCGCCTGCTGCCCGCGTTCGCCGGCGGAACCGTGTACACCCGGTTCATCGCCCCCGCGGAGCCGCGGGGCGCCTGGATCCCGTACTACCGGGCATGGCCGGACCAGCTGCTGCCCGAGGACGACCCCGCGTGGGACATCGCCCCGGAGCTCCCGGTGGGCGACTCCCCGGTGGTGACCGCGACCACGTTCGGGAAATGGGGTACCGAGCTCGCGGCGGCGACGGAGCACGCGGAACGGCTCGTCGTCGCCGGCGTCTCCACCGACTGCTGCGTGCTCTCGACGGCGCTCGCGGCGGCGGACGCCGGCCGGTTCGTGGTGGTTCCGGAGGACGCATGCGCGGGCCTCACCGAGGCCGACCACCGGCGCGCCCTGGACGCCATGGCGCTCTACGCTTCGCTCATCGAGATCAGCGACGTGGCGTCCGTGCTCGCCATGATGGCGGGATGAACCGGAGGGACCGGGCGCTCGGCGCGCTGCTCGGGCTGGCGATCGGGGACGCGCTCGGGATGCCGACGCAGACCCTCAGCCGCGAGGCCGTCCTCGCGGCGGGTCCCGTGACCGGATTCCGTGCCGCGGCGCCGGATCATCCGCTCGCGCACGGGATGCAGGCGGGACGGGTCACCGACGACACCGAGCAGGCCCTGCTCGTCGCCGACGCGCTCGTCGCGGGCGCCGGCCGGATCGACCCGCTGCGGCTCGCCGGCGCGCTGGACCGCTGGGAGCAGGAGGCGCGCGCCCGCGGCTCCCTCGACCTCCTGGGGCCGTCCACCCGGGCGGCGATCCAGGCCGTCCGGGAGGGCACCCCCGCGGCGCTCGCGGGGACCTCGGGCACGACGAACGGCGCGGCGATGCGCATCGCGCCCGTGGGGATCGCCCGCTCCGCCGCCGATCTCGAGCGCTTCGTCGACGCGGTCGAGGAGGCGTGCCTGGTCACCCACCACACGTCGCTCGCGATCGCCGGAGCGGCCGCGGTCGCGGCGGTGGTG